>MVRB01000217.1 GCA_002067635.1 Methanomassiliicoccales archaeon PtaU1.Bin030
TCCAGGTGGACCCAGTCCCTGATGTCCACGTCGGCCTCGTAGGGGATGAAGTCCGCGCCGGGGTCAAGGTTGACGATGATGCTGTTGATCCCGTTGACATCCAGCCACTCGCTGAACGCCTGGACCAGGGAGCTCTTGCCGCTTCCGGCAGTTCCGATGAAGTAAACGTAATGCATGTGCTAGCCGTCCGATGTCAGGGAGAGGAGATGGATATAGTTTGCTAATGTCGCCGCAAGACTAACACGTATGTGCTGGTTGCAGGTTAGAGGGAACTATCGATGGTTTGTTAGGTCCCGTGGGCTAAATCACTCATTATTAGTACCAGGCGGACCCACGATATCTGGGCTTGTCGAAGCCCTGTTTATAGGTGATGTGATGAGACCAGCACAGGACGAGCAGAAGATCGTTGATGCTATGGGAATAGGCAGGAATGCCCCGGGGATCCTAAGGGCTCACATACCCGCGGGGGACAAAGCCCCGATGCATAGCCATCCTGACCACGTTGTATATGTTCTCAAGGGAGGTAAGGCCCAACTGACCTACCCTTCTGGAAAGGTAGATGTGATGGACCTAGAAACGGGTGAGGCCCTCTTCATGGATGCTCAATCGCATGAAATCGTGAACCTTGGCGATTCTGACCTGGACATGGTGGTGTTTGAGCTCAAATAGATTGCTTCAAAACATTCCTAAACACCGTACATAACTGCCACCAACCTACGTACCAATGATTCAAGGGCCAATGCTGCGTTAAGGATTCACGAATCAAGATGTCATATTGTGTGAATAAAAGTAATAGGGAGCGGGCCCGGAGGGATTCGAACCCTCGGCCCATCGGTTAAGAGCCGATTGCTCTACCTAGCTGAGCTACGGGCCCCCTGTAAGCCCGTGAAATATGGTCGATATACATAAGCCTTTCTGAACTCTCGTGAGGGCAGAGAACAGAAGCATGCAGAGTACATTCCAGAACTGACCAGCCAGGACCATTTGCCCATCTAGCTTCTGGGATGGACATATACTGCCAGGAGAAGTAGCGGCCTTATAAACAGAGGTAACAACAGGTCGCTAGTTATTTTAACCCAAGTACGATAGAGGTTGGGATGCGATGAGCTCGATAGAGGTGCACATCCTGGCCAGTGGGAGTGACGGCAACTGCTCTGTCATTTGCACCGAGGACACCATGATCATGCTCGATGCCGGCATCTCCGGCAGGCGGATCGCCAACCTCATGGGCCGCGTAGGCTTGGACCCCTATGACCTTGATGCCATCCTTCTGACCCACGAGCACTCCGATCATGTAAGCGGGGCGGGCATCATGTCCCGCAAGTATAAGGTACCCATCTGCTGCAACCGCTCCACCCTTGCATGTTCAAACATCGGTGCAGTTCACGATACCATCCTTTTCCAGACCGGATCGAGGTTCGAGATCGGCTGCCTCTCTGTCGATCCCCTACCAATATCCCATAATGCAGCCGATCCCAACTCCTTCCACGTTCACTACGAGGACAAGAACGTCCTTTTGGCGACCGACCTGGGCAAGGTGGGCGCGGAGGTGTTCGCAGCCCTCCGGGAAGCCGACATGGCCATCATCGAGGCCAACCACGACGTGCAGATGCTCATCAACGGCCCCTATCCCCCGCGCCTGAAGAGCGATATCCGGTCCGATAGAGGCCACCTGTCCAACGTGGACTGCGCCCATGCCCTATGGGCCACCCACAGCGAGAAGCGGAAGGTGTTCCTCGCCCACCTCAGCAAGAACAACAACACTCCGCTCCTGGCAAGGCGAACGGTCTCCCGTACATTGGGATGCAAGGAGGACAGGATAGACTGCATGATGTGCCCTGACGACCTACGTTCCATAATCATCTAGGAGACAGAACGACGGAGACGGCCACCGCCTTCTTCCTGGCGATGAGGGCCTTGGAGATGGTCGATGGTAGGCACACCAGGTCCTCCTTCCGGAGGGTGTAGGTGCGGTCAGGACCAACGAACTTCGGAATATCCTCCAGGACCCTCAGGATCACGAATTCCGTGGTGGGCGGTGCTGCCTGAGCAGCTACCGGGGCGGAAGTGTACAGCTCCTTATCCACAGCCCCGTCATGATCTTTCTCCGTATCTACCGTGGGAGGTGTGGCTTCCGCCTCCGAATCGACATCATGCTTAGGGTACACAGGCACATCGACGGCGGCCTCCTCCACCTCCTCCCTCTTGGCCTCCTTGACCATGTCCGGGACCTCAGCCGTGTCCAGGGAGGGCTCCTCGACCTCCACTATCCGTGTCCTGACGTTCTCAAGCAGCAGGGAGCGCTTCTCCTTCAGGAGGGAATAGACCTCATCGTAGATCTCCTTCTCCTCTATCGTGAGCCTCGAGGTCTCGGTCCTGTTCCCCTCGGCCGCCCTGAGAGCCATGTCCAGCAGCTTTCCCATGCGGAACCCGAACACCTGCGCCGCCTTCTCCTGGAACTTCAAGAGCTGATTGCTGGCAAGCTTGGACTTGGTGGAGAAGGGATCGGCCGCGAACTCCCGTTCGCTCTCCCGCTTGAGCATCTCCTGGCACTCCGCCATCGCCTGGTAGAGGTCCTTGCGGACGTCGGCTATGGTCTTGTTGCGCTGCTCCCTACGGGCGACCTCGGTGAGGTCATCGTAAGTGAAGTTGTCCGTGGAAGCTGTCATCACGAGGTTCATTCTGTCGGCCGTATTTGAGCGTATCCGGTCACCTCGTCCGTTTCACATATTGAACGGCACGGCGTTCATGGAAAGGTGGAGGAGGATCAAGGATGTGACGATACTTTCCGCTCCTAACTGATCAGCTGTACGAAAGGCGCAAACCTTTTCACCGTACATCTGCCATCCCGTCACATGGACGTATCCGAGGTCCTCCGGGCGGTCAAGGGCGGTGTGGAGGTGGACATCATGGTCACCCCAAACGCGAAGCGGCCCCAGGTCGGCGAGGTCGATGAGTGGAGGAAGCGGCTGGTGGTGAAGGTGCAGGCCCTGCCCACCGAGGGGAGGGCGAACAGGGCGGTGGTGGAGCTGCTCTCGGAGCTCTTCGGCACCAGGGTGGAGATCGTACGAGGCCACACCGACCGGCAGAAGACCGTCCTGGTCCCCCTGGACATGGATACCGCACGTTCACGGCTGGAGGGAGCATGAGGGACCCCCAGGAGACGCTGGAGGAGCTGGAGGAGCTGCTCGGCCAGCTGCGTGAGCGGGAGGAGGGCAAGGTCATCCTCATAGAGGGACGCAAGGACCGGCTGGCCCTTGCCTGCCTGGGGATCGGTGGCGAGATCATGCAGGTGCAGGACGCGCGCGGCCTCTTCGGCGTGGCGGAGGAGCTGGCACGAACGGGAAAGGAGGCCGTTATCCTCACCGACTGGGACCGCAAGGGGGGTCACCTGGCCCAGCTCCTCAGGAACGCTCTCAAGGCCAACGACGTGCGGTACGACGATACCATCCGCAGCCGCATCTCGACACTGTGCAAGAAGGAGATCAAGGACATAGAGTCCCTGCCCTCATTCATCTCCTTCCTGGTCCAGAGCGCCACGGGCGGGTAGTCTTCGGGGAGCCATGAGCGAAGAGGCGTCCTACCGCAGCCTCAGCAGGGCAAGGTCAGGACATCATATCCTTCTAGCTCCAGGGGGAACTGGCCGATGCCCCATCCCATAGCGGTGGTCTCGCAGTAGTAGTAGACGGACCCCTCGTACGTGTACGCCCGTCCCTCGTAGCCGGCACCGGAGATGCCCACGGCCATGTGGCCCGAGACCCCCGGGCTTGTGAACTTCAGCATGATGATGTCATTCTCGACAGGCAGATAGCTGACAAGCGATGCGAACAGCGCCGCCTTGTCCTCGCAATCGCCCCCGCCGTCGACCAGTGTCTCCAGGGGATAGCGCGGATACTCCACCTGGCCGGTGGTGGTCTCATCGCTTGTATATGGAACTCCCTGAACGAAGGACAGTATGAACTGTGCGGGATCGTGCCCGTTGAGCAGGGCGGTGGTCATCAGCTCCTCGGCGATGGCCGCCAGGGTGGCATCGTCATAGACGACGTAGGAGGTGTAGTTGTATGTACGGTCCTGCTCGTGGAGAGGATAGTAGTCAGACCCGTTCACGGTCGAGGCCATCGACCACACCTGCCCATCGTAGAGCCACTCGTAGCTTACACTGAAGACCTCAACGCCAAGGAAGAAGCGCCCCGTACCGCTCCAGGGGCTCCACTTCCCGTCGTCGGACGCCCTCACCCTCCAGGAGTAGGTGGTGTTCTCCACCAGGGGCTGGACCAGGGTGAAAGAGCTCTCGGTGGTGCTTGTGTCCAGGGTGGTGTTCTCAAAGAGGTCCGATGTCGCGACCTGGACCTGATAACCGTCCGCCCCCGGAACGGCCTCCCAGTCCAGCAGCACCTCGCTGCCCAGCACGGTGGTCGATGCCACAGGGCTGATCAGGGAGGGGGGCGAGACCATCACGTTGTAGGAGAAGGCCCAGGTCTCGCTCCATACGCTCACCAACGGCTCGTGATGGGCCGATACTCTCCAGTAGTACGTGGTGCCGTCCGAGGGGGAGAGCGCAGGGGCGTACGAGAGGCCGTCCTGGACGACGTCCTCCAGGATAGTGGTGAAGGCAGGGGTGGCGGAAACCTGCAGGCGGTACTCTTCAGCATGGGCGACCTCCTCCCACTCCAGCACCGGAAGTGAGTTGGCCATTGCGCTCCCGTCCGCCGGCGATGACAGTTCCGGTGCGCTCAGCCCCGTCCTCAAGGTGAAGGTCGTGGCCTTGCTGACGGGACCGTAGCTCCCGTTGACCACGGCGCGCACCGTCCAGCGGTAAGTGCCGTCCAGCAGTACCTCGTGCAGAACGTAGCTGGAAGTCGGTGACGAGCGGTTCAAACGGAACCCATACTGGTCTAAGCTAGTGATGAGGAGGGAGTAGCTCTCGGCTGGGCCGTAAGGGGACCACGACAGGGTGACCGAGGCCTCGTTGACCTCCTCCTTGTCGGCCGGGCCCAGATGCACCAGCACGGGGATGCTGGAGGATGTGCCGTTGAGGCCGTTGAGGATGCCGGGCACCAGGCCGGTGATTAGGGCGGCGACCATGAACAGCGCCCCAGCGGCAACGGCCAGCCGGATCTTGGACCGTCCCCTGCTCTTCCCTGCCTTCCCACGTCCGTTGCCCTTCCTCTGGTCGGCGCTCGGAGCGCTCTGAACCCGCCCCGGACCGAGGTCGGAGGAGGGCCCGGATGGGTAGAGGTCCGCGTATCTACTCTCCTTGTTCTCTACATCACCTTCCATATGGTGGATCCTCGTCTATCCAGCTGTACGCCCATGGGGGAAGGTCGTACCGATCTATGGTGGACGGCTCGAATGCAGCGAAATAATACACGGCCGCAACCGCCTTTCGGAGATAATCATGCGGTCATCGTTCTTAAGGGCATGCACGTTGGTCCCGCCGATGCCGCCCTACCCTAACCATAAATAGCTGGATTACCGCTCTCGGTCCGGGGATGAGCGCATCTGGGAGCCTTGGTCCTAAGTTAAAGGCACCCTTTACGTCCGGCCCTGGGCCTAGCCTCCATCGTTAGGACGGCGTGCCTGGTGGCTTGATCGCAGAGAGCTGCCCGTTCGACAGCCTCATCATGTGCGCCCCCTGGACTACGATAGCAGGTGATGAACGCCCATGAACGAGGATGAAGGCCCATTGATCGAAGAACGCACCGCTGGCAGCACTCTGCAGGTAACGGAGGCGCGCCCTGTCCCTGCTGGCCGCTTCTTCGTTTTCGAGGGCATCGACGGATCGGGGAAGAGCACCGTCTCCCGCCTCTTCGCTGAAAGGCTGCGGTCCACCGGCCGGGAGGTGGAGCTGACCGCCGAGCCCACGAACACCTGGTTGGGAGACCAGGTCCGGAGGGGGAACAGGGAGGCGAAGAACGACTTCACCGAGACATTCCTGTACATCGCCGACCGGGCCGAGCACACCGCTCAGATATCGAAGTGGACGTCAGAGGGGCGAACTGTGGTCTGCGACCGATATGTCGGGAGCACGCTGGCATACCAGGGCGTGACCCTACGCCCCCACCTGGGACCAGGAACCCTGGAATGGCTCAAGAGGGTGAACGAGCCCGTCATCGTGCGCCCCGACGCGACATTCCTTTTGCGCATCGATCCCTCAAAGGCCATGGCGCGATTGGAGGACAGGAAGGGGAGGGAGAAGTTCGAGAAGGTTAACTTCCTCAAGAAGGTGGCCGCATTGTACGACAGGCTGGCCGAGGAGGATCCCTCCTACATCGTGGTGGACGCGGAGCGCCCCCTGGACGAGGTCCTGGGAACGGTGTGGTCCATGGTGATGAGCAAGGAGTGAACTACCCCGCCCTTTCGGACGGGGCTTCCTGTTTCAACCAGTCGGCTTGTGCAGCATTATCTGATGCTCGCAGCGGTCGGCTGTTCACAAGAGCGGGTTCCGGTCATTCCGACCGTGCCTTCTGCGATCCTCGATCGAGGATTTTAAGTGAAGAGTAATGGTCACGTCCGGTCTTGAGGCCACTCTGCGGGCGGTCGTGGACACGGAGGCTGAGGTCTTTAGGCACAAGAGCACCGCACCGAACACATGACTGACTCGTCCCACCGGGGTCCACCTGAACGAACGGCTTACCAGCTTTTTCAGCCTTGTAAGCTGGTCTTTCGTTCAGGGAGCTCCAGGCCGCGTCGGAGATGCTTCTTGAAAGTCTGCGGGCTTGAAGCGCAGTTTGCCTCCTTTGCGGCCGCGCTGGCGCATCTCTTCGAGAGCATCTAGATTAGAGAACAAACGATAATGCTCGTACTGGAGCGCCCTGGGTTGTATTCCGGCCAGGTCGGCATTGCTCTTATTTCACACCGGCAGCAAAGCTCATAGTTTACCTCGATCGTGTTCACTGGCGTTATACAGCTCCAGTAACTTGTTGTAGGTGCGACGGCGCACATCCATCGCCCACAGCAGCTTCCGCTCCTCTTCCTTGTTCGGGCAGAGGCGGTACTTGTAGGCGAGAGGTTCCCTCCCCGTTATGTCGAGGTCTCAAGAAAATATGCGGCATTCGGAGTTTGAGCGAGAATGCTTTCTGCGTCGCTATCTCTCATTCCCCCGCTTTCGCAGGGGGACTTCCCGCTCACATATTGTTAAATCTTTCCCGGAGATTGGTCCATCATGCATCCTTCCGAGACCATCCGGTTCGCCAAGGGACGGGAGCTTGAGGGCAAGCTCATCGTTCTGGGCATGACCGGCAGCATCGCAGCGGTGGAGTCCTTCGAGCTGGTCAGGGAGCTGATCCGCCACGGGGCGGAGGTACAGGTGGTCATGACCCCGGAGGCCCAGAGGCTCATGACCCCGGAGGCCATGGAGTTCGCCAGCGGCCGGCCGGTGATCACGAGGCTGACCGGGGCCACGGAGCACGTAAGCCTGCTGGGCGACTATCCGGGGCGAGCGGACATGCTGCTGCTGTCGCCGTGCACGGCCAACACCATCTCCAAGATGGCCCTGGGGATAGATGACACACCGGTGACCACCATGGCCACCCTCGCCATCGGCACCCATACTCCCATGCTTGTGGCCCCGGCGATGCACCTGGCGATGTACGAGAACGCAGCGGTGCAGCGCAACGTGCAGACGTTAAGGGACATGGGTGTCGAGCTCGTGGGCCCGGTGCTGCAGGGCAAGAAGGCTCGGGTGGCCTCGGTGGAGGAGATAGTCGAGCGGGTGCTGGCAAGGTTCTCCAAGGGGGACCTGTGCGGAAGGAGGGTGCTCGTCATCGGGGGCTCCTCGGAGGAGCCGATCGACAGCGTCAGGGTGGTTAGCAACACCGGCACCGGGGCCACCGCGGTGGAGATCGCTAGGGCGGCCCGCGAGAGGGGCGCGGAGGTGGAGCTGTGGGCCGGGAGGATGTCCGTCCCCGTTCCCCCTGGCCTTACCGTGAGGTCGTTCCGCACCGTGGAGGACCTGATAGGCATGGTCAGCGAGGTCGATCACGACGTGGTCATCGTCCCCGCCTCCCTCTCCGACTATGCCCCTACAAAGGTGGATGGCAAGATGCCATCAGGGAAGAGCTCCGTGGACCTAAGGCTCCGCCCCCTGCCCAAGGTCCTGCCCCTGCTTAGGCCCCGTACGAAGGTGCTGGTGGGCTTCAAGGCCGAGGTCGGTGTATCCCCGGCGGTTCTGTCAAAGAGAGCGGTGTCGAGGCTCAAGGAATATGGCCTGGATATTGTTGTTTCCAACGACCTCCAGGACGTGGGTCAGGCGAGCACCAAGGCCGTGATCATCACCGCGGAAGGAAGGAGGAGGAAGCACGAGGGGACCAAGCGCGGCCTGGCGGACGCGGTCCTGGACGAAGTGGTTAAGGTCCTGGGATGAAGGTAACGGCCTATTGCCCTGGCCACATAACCGGCTTCTTCCTGCCGTGCATCCATGAGGACCCGCTAAGGACCGGCTCCCGGGGAGCGGGGATGTGCATCGACAGGGGCGTCATTACTTCCATCGAGGTGATGCCAGGAGAGGGCTCGATGGAGTTCATCATCAACGGCCGTCACGGCGATGCTCCGGTCATGCGCTCCGCCCTGGAGAACATCGTCGGAGAGGGGTCGTATGACATCACCGTGGATGCGAGCCTGGAGCTGCCGATAAGCTCCGGCTTCGGGATGAGCGCGGCGGGGGCGCTGTCGGCAGCTTTCGCATTGGCCGAGGCGCTGGGAAGGACGAGGGAGGAGGCGTTCGCCGCGGCCCACCGCGCGGAGCTGAGCAACGGCACAGGCCTGGGGGACGTGGCCGCACTGTCCCGAGGGGGGATGACCTTCCGCCGGAGGGAAGGGTTGCCGCCTCACGGCCGCATCGACCGACTGACAGACACGCTGGACGTAGTGGCGGCCGTGGTCGGTCCCGTCATCCGTACCTCCGATGTGCTGGGGGATCCCCTGAGGCGCAGGAAGATAGAGAGCATCGGCAGGGATTGCTACCTCCTGCTGGCCAAGGACCCTACCCCGGACACGTTCTTCCGCACCAGCAGGGAGTTCACCATGCGCACCGGCCTGGCGGGACCTGCGGTCATGGCGGCTCTAGAGGCGGTGGACGGCCTAGGTGACGCTTCCATGATAATGCTGGGTAACTCCGTCTTCGCCCGCGGGGACCTGGATGCCATGGAGAAGGAGCTTTCGCGGTTCGGGCCGACCTACCGCCTGTCCCTGGATCTTCAGGGCCCGAGGGTCCTGAGCTCCGAGGGCTCACTCGTATAGCGTGAAGAGCTTGTCGTCCTCGCCCACGTCGAAGAGGCCTATGCGCGCGCCGCAGTCCAGCCAGCCGTGGGCGTAGTTTACGCTGGCGAAGGCGTTGACATAGTCGCCGACCTCGCGGAAGTGCCTTGCGTCGTTGTAGTAGGAGGTGGCCATGTTGAGGAAGTCGTCGGCCAGCCTCCTCCCGAAGGAGCGCACCGGGGCCGCCACCCTGAGCTTGTCCAGGGCCCTCCTGGTGGTGTCCAGGTACTTGTCCAGCTTCTCGTCGGAAATGACGTCCCTCATGCCTCATCATCGTCCTTGGTAGGTATTATCTCCACGCTCTCCCCGCCGTGACGGCTCTCCCTCGGCCGGACCTCCACGAACAGGGGCATCTGGATGTTCCCGCCGATGCACAGCGCGACCCCGATGGGCAGCCTCTGGATCTCGTCGGCCATGCCTGCGGTGAGCCCCTCCACGGAGGCGGTTATGGCCTTGAGGTCGTTGGGGTTCGTCACCTTGAGAATCATCTGCGTGTTGCACTGGCTGAGCACGTTCTTGTCGATCTTGGCCGCCCTCTGGCTGATGATCGTGAGGCCGAGACCGAACTTGCGGCCCTCCGCGGCGATGGTGCGGAAGATCTTGGAGGATGCAGCCAGCCCCTGCTGCGGGCAGTAGTTGTGGGCCTCCTCCACCGCCAGCATCAAGGGCGGTATCTTTCCCATCTTACGCAGCTCGAACAGCGCGGTGCAGATGCGGTTCACGATCAGCTCGGCAATCTCCGGGACCGTCCCCTTGAGGTTGATGATGGTCATCTTGCCCTTGACCACCAGATCATCTATGCGCGTCCCCGCGGGGGCGAAGATCTTGCAGTCGTCCAGGTACTGAAGCTCGTTCACGAGGGCGGCGTTGTTGCCCTCCTCATCGCTCTCCAGCACCCTGATGATGTCCTTCAGGGAGTACTCCTTCTTGACGCTCTTCACCGCGTCGATGGCCTTCCGCAGCGCGTTCAGGTAGGCCTTGCCGTTCTTGATGCTCGTGAGTGAGAGCAGATCGCCCGCCTCGATGTTCGCCAGAGTGAACAGCAGGGGCTTGGCCTGGGGGTTCACAGTGGTGTCGGTGGCGAACTCGATGATGCGGTCCGCGAAGCCGCGGTTCGTGACGTTGAAGTTGCGGGAGCTGGTGGTGGGATGCCCCGCCTCGCGCATGGCGCCGTACTCGCCATGTGGGTCGAGCACCATGATGGTGACGTTGTGCTTCATCAGCTCCTCTACCAGGTCGCCGCACATGAACGACTTCCCCCCGCCGGTCTTGGCCAGGATGCTGACGTGCTTCTGCACCATGGAGTTGATGTCCATCTCCACCCGGATGTCATGGCCGAACAGCAGGCCGAGGTAAGCTCCCGTGGGGGTGTTCTCCTTCAGCCCTATGACCCTCTTGATCAGCTCGTCCCCGGCCCTGAAGACGGGCAGGCCGGCCTTGAACGGTGTCCGCGGGACCTGCAGGAGCCCGCGCTCATCACGGTAGCCGATCACGTTGACCAGTGCGGTTACCTTCTCATGTATGAGCACGTCCTCGCCCTGGGAGATCATCTTCGCCCTGTCCAGGGACAGGTCGGTCTTCCGCTGCATGTCCATGACCTGCCCCAGAACCCATCCTGCGGTCTCGTGCTGGGCCTGGATGTACTCCATCTTCTCGACCCTGCCGGTGACGCTGAGGTTGAAGCTGGAGGTCCCCACGTCCCCGTAGATTATTCCCACGGCCTCCGTTTCGCTGCCATCGGTGGGCGGGGCCGTGCCTGCGGCGTTCCTAGGATCATCGATATATCGAGCGGGCGCTGGCGCCGCCTTCTCGGGTCCCGCGTTCGTGGCCTTTACATGTGGCCTACCAGAAACAGGCTCAGCGGTCGGCTCACCAACGACCTGGGGCGGACTGTCCGCCTCGGTTTCCATGTGCATCCCAGAAAGACATTGGATGCTCTCGTTAAATAAATTGTTACATGATTACGATACCTGGTGCTCAGAGCGTCGGAAGAGGCCAGATGCATCAATGATCCGCTTTCCGAAGGGGCCTTCTTCCAGGCATCCACACGGGCGATGGAGGGCGATGAGCTATGCAATCCGTTCACATCCCTCCATTGCATCGCATCAGGACGGCCATATGTGCAGGAAAATAGAAGGATGGACGGCGTAGGATTTAAGGCGAAAACGCCAATGCCCTTTGTATGATTGTAGTCGGCGGTTCTTCCTCGAAGATGCTTGCCCAGGACCTGGCGAAGGAGCTGGAGTGCAAGTACCTGCAAGCCCACACCACCCGCTTCCCGGACGGGGAATGCTATGTGCGGATCGAGGAGGAGCGGATCGATGATGATGTCATCATCGTTCAGAGCACCCACCCCGACCACAACCTGGTCGAGCTCCTTCTCCTTCAGGACGCGGCCCTGGGCCTGGGAGCGAAGAAGGTCAGCACAGTGGTGCCGTACTTCGGTTACGCCCGGCAGGACGAGCGGTTCAAGAGGGGAGAGGCGCTGAGCGCCAAGGTCATGGTCAAGGTGGTGGAGATGAACTCCAGGCGGTTCATCACCGTCGACATCCATAAGCCCATAGTTTTGGACTGGTTCCGTGGGGACGCCTACGATGTCCACGCGGCCCCGTGCATCGGCGAATTCTTCAAGGGATCAGAGATCGACATGGTCCTGGCGCCGGACGAGGGTGCCCTTCAGCGTGCCCGCGAGGTCGCCACCGTCATCGGCACCGAGTGGGACTACCTGGAGAAGACCAGGCTCTCGGGGGAGGTCGTGAGGATGGCCCCCAAGAGCCTGGACGCCAAGGATAAGAACGCCCTCATCGTCGATGATATTATCTCGACCGGCGGGACGATTGAGGCCGCCGCGAACCAGCTGAAGATAATGGGCGCGAAGAGCGTCACGGCGGTGTGCACCCACGGCCTGTTCGCCAAGGGAGCGCTGGACCGGCTGCGGAAGTGCTGCAACGCGGTGTACTCCACCAACACCATCGAGGGCGAGGTCTCGGTCATCTCCGTCGCACCCCAGATAGCCAAGGCCCTGCGCTGAGCGATGCTTAATTTAAGTTCAATAGAATGGTCCTCTCCCCACCAATGATGCTCGTGGCCGGTGACCGGCCTTGAAACATTTAAGTCCGGAACCTTATTCGGTGGAGCTATCAAGGGTGTGACGGATGAAGAAGGAAGAGAACTTCAGCGAGTGGTACAATGAGCTCGTCGAGACCGCTGGCCTTACCGACAAGCGCTATCCTATCAAGGGAATGAACGTCTGGCCCGCCTACGGGTGGAAGATCATGCAGCACATCGACTCCTTCATCCGCCAGGAGCTGGACGCCACCAACCATGACGAGGTCTGCTTCCCTCTCTTGATCCCCAAGTCCGAGTTCCAGAAGGAGAAGGAGCACATCAAGGGCTTCGACGCCGAGGTGTACTGGGTTACGCACGCAGGCCTCAATGAGCTGGACATCCCCCTGCTCCTGCGGCCTACGTCGGAGACCGCGATGTACCCCATGTTCTCCATATGGGTGCGCTCTCACGGGGACCTGCCCCTTAAGATCTACCAGCTGGTCAACACCTTCCGGTACGAGACCAAGCAAACCCGCGCCTTCATCCGCGTCCGGGAGATCCACTTCTTCGAGTCCCACACCTGCCATGTGGACGAGGCCGACGCCCAGCGTCAGGTGGAGGAGGACTTTGAGATACTGGAGAAGCTCATGCAGAAGCTGTGCCTGCCGTACAAGCTTCTGAAGCGCACCGAGTGGGACAAGTTCCCCGGCGCCTACTATACGGTGGGCATCGATACCGCCATGATGCGCGGCCGCAGCCTGCAGCTGGGCTCCATACATCACTACAGGGAGAACTTCTCCCGCCCGTTCGATATAAAGTACGAGGACGTCGACGGAAGCACAAAGTACGTGCACCAGACCACCTACGGGATGTCGGAGAGGCTCCTCGGGGCCGTGGTCGGGGTGCACGGCGACGACAAGGGGCTGGTCCTGCCGCCTGCCCTCGCGCCCTTCCAGGTTGTGATAGTGCCAATACTGGCAAAGGGGAACGTGGAGGCGGTGACGGAGCAGGCACGGGCGCTGCGCGACGAGCTCAAGGCCGCAGGGGTCCGGGTAACTCTCGACGAGGGCGATGAGCGCCCCGGCGCCAAGTTCTTCAAGTGGGAGCTGAAGGGTGTGCCGCTGCGCCTGGAGCTGGGTGCTAGGGACATCGAGAAGAGCGTGGTGTCGTACGCTCGCCGTGACGACGGGAAGAAGGGCAGCTTCGACCGCAGCAAGGTCGTGGACGAGGTAAGGTCCATGCTGGACCTGATCGCCAAGGACATGCGCGCCAGGGCCCAGAAGTTCCTGGACGGCTCCATAATTGACGTGGACAACATGGACTTCAAGGAGGTGCCGGAGAAGTGGCTGCGTTTCGGATGGTGCGGGGAGCAGGAGTGCGGCCGCAAGATCGAGGAGCGGACCGAGCTGAAGATCCTGGGGAGCCCATACGTCAAAGAGGAGTTCCACGGCAAGTGCATGTGCTGCGGCAAGGAGACCGATACCGTGGTCTACGCTGCCCGGGCGATGTGAGCCTCCATCAGCTTTCCGATACGAAGAAGTTGAGATGGGCGAACAAGGCCTTGGCGGCGGAGAGGCCCCCGTCAAGGTACAGAGCTCCTACAACCGCTTCAAGGCACTTGCCAGGGATGCTGCTTTGAGACTGCCCCCTCACCTCCCTTTGGCCCATCGAGACGAATCGCATCATGGGATCTGCCAGAACGTTCGTTTTCTCACGGTGACCATCCCCTGTCTCTCTTCGGTGATCGCGCCTTTGTCTTCTATCCGGCGGATGCGGACCAGGTGCTCAGTGACCAGGAGATCGATGACGGCATCTCCTATGGTGGAAAGCGCCTCCTGCCTCATTACGACGGAGAGGGCAGGATGCTCATTCAGGTACCTCTTGCGGACCAGAGCGGCAAGCATCAGCTCCCTGTCCTTGAAACTATATAATGGGTGAGCCTTTGGAAGTCTATGGCCTTGTTCAGGACGTGCTCGTCCATAGGCCAAAGGCCTTGTGAGAATAGAAGAAAAATGTTCATTCCCTGTTCTTCAACAATAAAAGACCAAGACCGCCGAAGGCCACCATCACTATGAAGATGGCGTATACGGG
>MVRB01000218.1 GCA_002067635.1 Methanomassiliicoccales archaeon PtaU1.Bin030
TCGAGGGAACGGGCCTGGGCATATGCCTGGACATCGGGCACGCGCACACCATGGGCCTGGTGAAGGAGTTCCTCAGGCTCAAGAAGAGGATCATCAACCTGCACGTCCACGACAACCGGGGAGAGTTCGACGAGCACCTCCCCATCGGGGACGGTACCGTTGACTTCCCCCAGGTCATCAAGGGCTTGAAGGGCTACAGGGGACGCTATGTGATCGAATCCCGCAACCTGCCAGATGCGGTGATAGGCAGGGACCGCCTGACCACGCTCCTGAACGGCCACTAGCCTTTGTTACCGCATCTAAGACAGGCCAGCTCCCCATCGACATATGTTGCCTCCCTGTGGCCGCACTTCCTGCAAACGTACCCGAAGGCGGTGGGGTCCCGAGGGACCTGAGGAGGGGCGGGCACAGGGGCGGGAGGATGAGCATAACCATAACCCTGGGGGCAGTAGGGAGGGTAGTTCTGAGGCACGGGCGCTGTGGGCCGGGCCCTCTCCCAGGGAATATCCGGCCATATCCTTCTGCCCATCAGCCATCCCAGTCCCTTGGAGGTATAAAGAAGCGCATACAGCAGGCCCACCCCCACCCAAACCAGGATGGCCAGGCCCAGGAGCATGGTGACCGCGTAATTGTCCGGGAACACGCTCAGGGGGACGCTCATGAAGTCGATACCGAAGTGCATGAGGATGGAGGCGTACACACCCAGCCTGAGGAAGAGGTAGGCGAAGGCCAATCCCGCCACGGCTGCCGGGAGTACCTTGTACAGGTCCCATGAGAAGACATGGGCCGCCCCGAACATCAGGCCGGAGAACACCATGAGGAGAGCCTCCTTCTTCCCGATGGCAAAGCCCCCTCCGAGGAGGTAGTTGCTCACCCTCCTCATCTGGAGGTCCGGGTTCCTGGTCCTGCGCACCAGGTCGATGAGCAAAAGCGGGACCCCGATCAGGAGCACTCGCGACGCCACCTCCTCCCACACCGAGGCATGGGCGAAGCCGAAAAGGGTCTGCCACAGCTCCCTTGTGGAGAATGAGGGAGTGGATGGATTGATGCCTGCGACCCCTACGATGAGGTAGTAGATGACATTGAATGCGATTATGGCCATGAGCACGGTTCCTATGATGTATAGCGGGCTGTGCCCCTGCTTCGGGTACTCCACCTTCAGCTCGCTCACCAAAGGCCTAAGGCTCTTGGCCACAGCCCACACCAGAGAGGCGCCTATGGCCGCGACCAGCAGGATGTAGTAGATGAAGAACGGCCAACCGCCCAGCTCAGCGAAGTTGATGATATAGGGCGTGATGATGAAGAGGTAGATGTGCTTGTCCATGTGGGGATAGACCTGCCCTATGCCCCACAGGGCTATGAGCACGTTCACCGCCATGAGGAACAGGAGCGCAATGGTGGCGTAGGTGCCTATGCCCATGCCCAGGTCGCGGATGGTGTTGTCCCTGACAGGCCGATACGGCGGGTACTGCGGGTACATGGGCGGAAGGGAATAGGGTGTTACCGGCTGACCGCACCTGTGGCAATAGTTAGCACCCGCCTCCAGCTGACCTCCGCAGCGAGAACAGCAAAATGGCTCGGCCGGACCTGCTGGCCCCGTCCCATCTGGACCCATGCCCGTTCAATGAGCGCCTTTCTATTTCTACCTGTCGCGGTAATTCAGGATCTCGAAGATGGACCCCTCTCCGGAAAAGCCTGGGTGCAGGGAAAACCTTTATTTTCAAGCTGGGGCCCTCTACTACCATATACAGGTGCGAAAATGAGCGACGGGTCAAGTGAGCGCAATGTCCAGTTCGAGGTGGTCGATTCCCATCGGATACCTTTCGGCAAGAACAATTTCATAGAGATCGCACGGAAGAAGGCCGTCAGCGGCAGCGGTACCACGGAGTTCATATCCCTGAGCCGAGGATTCACCATGAAGGACGGCTCCGATCGATACAAGTCGTCCATAAGCATACCGGACGATGAGGAGATCAGGAAGTTCCTGTCCGAGAAGATCCTGGACATCTGATCAGGCACGCTTTTCCAGGAGAAGCTCCAGGTAGGACCGCCTCTCCGTCCTTTCCAGCCCCAGGGCCTTCATGGCCTCCTCGAGCATGGGCCTCCCGACGTCCAGGTGCAGGTCCTGGACCTCCAGCTCCACGAACCCCCCGAGCCCGGAGACCGTGTCCAAGGACACCTCCACCGGGCCCAAGTGGTACGTTCGCCTCACCTTCTCCACCGTGGCCACAGGCGTGAAGCCCAGGCGCTGAAGTATGAGGTACATCGACCGGGGATCCGGCACGGGCGTGCTCAGCTCCTCCCTGGTCTTGGTGAGCTTATCCAACTTGGGGCCCTTATAGTAAAGGACCACCCTATCCCCCTCCCTGCGCAGCCGGAGCCCCTCGTCGGTGGAGGCGAAATCCCGGCAGGGATGCCCTAGGTACCGGTCTTCCTGTGATACCTCCTTATCGAACCTCGCCCCCTGAGAGATGAGACGTTCCTCGACGTGCCCTATATCCTCGACCGGGCACTTGACCTCTATCTCCAACATAGGCATCCCTAATGCCGACCCAGATATTAAGGAAGTTGCATTTCTATTTCCTTATAATTATCATTCTGTAAATTCAATTTTATGAAGTATACATATTTATAGACTCGACAAGTGTTTGACACTCCGCACCCGGTTCGGGGCCGGTGGTGAAGTTATGAGAGGTCTTAACGATTTCGAGTTCATCGGCCGAGCAGCGGTTCGGCCCGGTTCTAAGAGCGATAGTGCTGAGAGTTCTAGGATCATTCACAAGCGCAAGGCATGGACCCGCAAGGGCGTATCCGACATCATCGGAAACCTCCTGATCCTCGCCATCACCGTGACCTTGTTCAGCAGCATCCTCATGTACGTTTCATCCATGCCCGGACCATCGGAGAAGGTTTACTCCGACTTCACCTCCACCCTCGACATCAACAGCGATCACTACTATGTGAACATCACCCACAAGGGCGGTCAGGTCCTGGAGGACTACAAGACGGCCATCTACCTCTTTATTGACAACACCCCGATGACCTTGAGGATCGGAGATGGCATTGCCAGCGCCACGTCCTGGGACACTGGCGTGACATGGTCCTACCTTAACAACACCGTTCTCACCTCTACCACCAGCGTCAGCGTCATGATCGTGGACACCGCTGCTAACACCGTGGTCTACACCGCGCCCCTGCAGGGAGGGACCCAGGCGGCCATGACCAAGCCCATCATCGGCAACAGGGGCATGACCCCCACGCCGGTGTACGACGGCAACTCCGTCCGCTTCTACGCTCAGATCAGCGATCCCTATGGTAACCTCGACGAGAACAGCGTCTTCCTGAACGCCTCCTCCATAGGGCTTTCCTCATCCATCCAGCTCACCTACGACAGCGGCCTTAACCAGTTCATTTCCGGTTACTACACGGCGAACATTGCCTGGGACGGCTCCACCGTCCTGGTGTCTGCCACCGACAACTCTGGCCAGAAGGCCCAGGAAGGGTTCACGGTCAGGGTCTACTCCAACCCCTCCGGCGGATACGGTCCATACTCTGGCTACCTTGGCTACCTAACCAACGGTACCTACCCTCCAGATGCTAGCGGTGGCGAGGCCGGCGGGGAATCGGGCATCACCTTCTACTACATCAAGAGGACCTCTGACGGGACCATAACCAGGAACTTCAACCCCGGAGAGGGCGTTACCATCGAGCTGTGGAGCGACACCCTGGCTAACGTGGCCGGACAGAACACCGTCTTCCTCTACCATCCGCTGATGGGCCTCACTCCTATTACTCCACAGTCATCGATCAATGCCTTCAGCATCGGGAGCACCTTCTCCACGTTCAGACAGTTCGTCTACAATTTCAGCGCCCCCTCTGACGCATATAGGTATACTCTCCAGATAATTGTAAAGGATAACCAGGGGGTTTCCATCAACCTAGCCGACTACATAACCGTCGGCAGCGTGACCTATCCAGCACTGGAGACATATATGGCCCAGGGCAGCTCCCTGGTCAAGGCGACGAGGTTCAACCACACCGACGAGCTATACCTGATAATAAAGGTGAAGGACACCGACCGGTACACTGATACCGTCTACATCAGCGGCATCGAGATCGATGACTACACCGGCAGCTACGTTATAATGAAATCTCCAACAGCGGTTCCCGCTGCTGGCTCTCCCCTTTCTTACAGCGCACCGCTTTACTCCATGTACAAGACCAATGGAGCATCGGTCGCTGGTATCGGTAACGGGACCAGCAATGTCGGCTACTATACCATAAAGATCGTGCTGAAGGACGCTAACCAGGGCTGGTGGTTGCCCAATACTAACTTCTACACCCTGAAGATAACCGCCTTCACAGACTCCGGCAACAGCGGAACGACCACCGGAGAATCTTACAGCCAGCTCAGCTGCCAGTTCGAGGTCACGGCCCCCCTCACCACCACAGATGTGGCCGCCGCCATTGGGTCCGGCTCCTTCACCTGGAGCTCCTCCGGTGCCACATGGTCTGACAACGCCATCTCCTGGTTCGAGGGCGGGGACCAGTGGAACGAGAGGGTCATCGACAGCGATCCTAGCAGCGGACCCCTGGGCCTCACCCTAGCGGACCTGACAGGAGACGGCAGGAACGACCTCGTGGTCGGTGCCCAAGATACCAGCCTGGCGAACCTGTTCTGGTATGAGAACGAGAAGAACGACGGCTCGGAGTGGTCCAGCGCTAGGACCATATCGTACCCCTTCGACGCCTACTCGGGTACGCAGACGGCATACTCCACTAACAAGGGTAACGTCAACGAGGATGCGTCCGTGTGGGCTACCGCCCTGTCGACCGACAGGTTCTACAATGGCTATTATTCGACGAACGAGATGTGCGCCGCCCTCACCGTGGCTGACTTTAATAACGACGGCCGCGCCGATGTAGTGGCCAGCTTCATCCACGTCGTGGTGTATACAAACGCCGCCAGTGTCGGCTCCGCCGACTATAGCAACAGCTGGGGCATGTACTTCAACCGCGGCGTTTACGTCTTCTGGAACGACGGCAGCTCCAGCTGGACCAGGACCGTGCTCTACAGCACCGATGCTTGGATCGCCGCGGACGCCGCGAACAAGGACACCAACCCCGCAGCCGCCGACCTGGACGTTGCGGACTTCAACCTTGACGGTTACAATGACATCGTGGCCGTGTACGAGGACGGTACCACCAAGGTTTGGCTTAACCAGTGGGTGTCCCAGAGCTCCTACACCGGCGCCTTCAGCACCTCCAACTCCAGCAGGACGCTGCCCAGTGTGACAGGTAACTTACCCTGGTCCCACACCCAGGTACTGCCCAAGGTGGAGGCCGAGGACATGAACGGCGACGGCATACCTGACGTGGTGAGGACCAGCACCCTGTCCTCGGACAACTCCGTGTACATCATATACACGCAGCTGGCCAGCGCCTCGGTGCCCTACGACTCCCCCGATCAGATGGGGGCCCTGAATGTTAACTTCACCGCCACCGTGGTAGGCCCCTTATCGAACCTGGCGTCCACGAACGCGGTCTACCAGGCGCTGACGGAGGTGAACGTCCTGTACCCCACCTACTCCTCTACGGGCCTCAAGAACACGCTGTTCGATACCACGGGCTCCTCGCTCAGCAACAGCAAGTACGATGATGAGGTGTTCTATGATGTTCCCAAGGGTACGACCATGCAGCTTTACAGCTATTACCTGGATGCGTCCAACCTCACCACCCCGATAGCGGGTGCCAGGATCAACGTGCAGTTCCATGTGGACAGCGGATACAACACCTCGAACTTCATTGAGTACTCCCTGGACGGCGGTGTGACGTGGTCCAACACCACCATCAGACCGCTGAGCAGCGATCTCACGGCCAGGACAGCCACCTTCGATATCACCAGCGCGGGTGCGGACACCTACAGCAACATCACCACGAAGCTGCAGATACGCTTCGTGAACCCCGTCAGCACTACCCAGACCGTCCACTTCGATTACGTCTGGGTGGACGTCGACTTCGTGGCCACCCAGGCCGTCGGATGGATCTACAGGATACCCAACCAGCCTGCTGCCTACCAGACGCTCAGCGTCGTGGGGCATGTCAGCGGCACGGAGGGTTTCCAGATATCCTACTCTCCGGACAACGAGACCTACTTCCCCGTCGGGCAGATAACTTCCCTGACCGATGTCACACTGAGCGCCAACCTTTCCTACACCCCCAACAGCTACTACTACATACGGGTCACCGACCTTGACCGGTCGGTCACGGACGTGGTGAAGAGCACGCTGTACCTGGACAAGGTCACCATCGCCCACAACTCCCCCACGGTCCAGTGGACCGTGGCGGCCTCCAAGGTCTGGACCTCGTCCACCTACTACATATCGGCGTTGGCGGTAGGGGACATGAAGAAGCAGCAGGGGGTCTACACCGCCAATGAGCCCAACGACATAGTGGTGACGACCGGCGGTGACATGACCTCCAACTCCAAGCTGTATATCATCATGCAGTCGTCCTACGGTTCTTTCTCCGCGCAGGCACTGACCACCTCCAAGCTGGCCATTATGTGCCCCAGCTCCGGTAACTACGAGATACACGGTGTGGAGCTGGGCGACCTTGACGGGGACCAGGACCTCGACATAATCCTCGTGGTGGGTGCCAAGATAGGCAGGGAGCAGGGGACCGGACCCACTCTGTGGGAGTACGTCAACAACCAGATGTCCGCCGGTGCCTGGAGGTTCACCGAGAACCCCATCAGCTCCGTGGCCTCTAAGGGCGAATCGGTAATCAACGTGACCACGGGGAACATCGACCTCGCGATCTTCCTGCCGGTGTTCGGAACGGTGGCCATAGTGGTCTCCAGTCAGGCCTTGGGCAGGTGGAGAGCAAGGAGGAAGTAGGGTCCACGGGGAGGCAAATTGCTGGACGTCGTGATCACTGGTGCGGGACCGGCCGGGGCCCGCTCCGCCTGCCTGTGCGCCAGGGCGGGACTGCGCACCCTGCTGGTGGAACGAGATATCCTGCCCCGCGACAAGTGCTGCGCCGGAGGCCTGCTCGAGCGAGCAGCTGCGCTCCTTGACGACCCCATCCCGGAAACTGTCATCGAGAGGGAGATAAACACCGTCAGCATCGTCCACTCCACGTTCCGTGAGGAGTTCGAGCTTCCGCACCGGGCAGCGGTAACTGTCCGGCGGTCAGCTTTCGATGCCTATCTGGTGGACATGGCGGTGAAAGCGGGAGCGGAGCTGTGGGCACCATCCCGCATATCCCGGGTGCGCGAGAGCATCGACGGCGTGGAGCTGACGATCGACGGCCGCGCTATCAATACCAAGGCCCTAATTATCGCTGAGGGCGCCACCAGCCGCACCGCGTCCTCCGTGTTCGGCCCCTATCACGGCAGGGACCAGGGCATCGGCATGGCCATGACCTGCCAGCTGCAAAGGGATCCCGGGGGCCACATGGAGTTCCACTTTCTGGGCACTCCCATCGATCGCTTTCCCATAACCTTCAAGTTCCCCCTCAACGGCTGGATGTTCGCCACCCGCGGAGGGGCCAACATCGGCGTGGCGGGCAAGGAGCTTTCCGCCGTCACCTACCGCAGGGGCATGGAGCACATGCGAACGGTCGTTGAGGAGCGCTACGGCTCCGTATCCGATGCCCACATCTCGGCCCACCCCATACCCATGAGGATGCGGCACCGGCTGCATACCCGCAGGTGTCTGCTCGTTGGTGATGCGGCCGGGCTTACTAGCCCCATGTCCGGGGAGGGCATGACCAACGCCCTGAAGAGCGCCTACCTGGCCTCGAGGGCGGTGGAGGACATGGTGGAGGGCACAGGCTCTCTGAAGAGCTACCAGAGCAACGTGAAGGCGGAGATATTGCCGATACTGCGGGCGTCACGTTTCATCTCGCCCACGGCCCAGTGGCTCATCGGGGTCGTGGACACACCCGTCCTGATGAGGAAGATGCACGGCGACCCCGAGCTGGTATCCACGAGCCTCAGGATCTCCCGGGGGGAGGAGAGGTGGGAATCGCTCCTGCGCCTCGTGGCGCGCCGCTTCCCATACCTGTTCTTCTCCTCGCTCACCTAGGCCCACACGGACAGGAACCGGCATCCCGCGTAGGCCATGCCGGCCAGGGCCAGCAGAAGGACGTGCCTTGATCGACCGGTCCTCAGGAAGAGGTACGAGGCCACGGCACCCAGCAGAGGGAAGACGATAACATCGGTCAGCTCCTGGAACAGGGCAAGGGGTGTCAAGGAGGTGAGCATTATCAGAGCCGAGACCACCCTCTTGCCGCGCTCCAGGCCAAGCTGCGTGTAAACGGTGCGGACCCTGCCCCTCCTGTCCTCCTCATAACCGTCTATGTCCGTGATCATGGAGCCCACGACCAGACCGATGAACATATACATGCCCAGGAGGACCGCCTGCATTGTAAGCGGGGGCATCACCGGGGCCCAGCTGTCCGGGTACACTAGGTCAGGGTCGCCCTGGAACAGCCGCACGGCGCTCAGCGGGGTCATGTAGCCGTAAAGGAAGGCGAGGAAGGTGCCCATCCCCAGGAGCAGGGGGCTGAGGATGCGCTCCTTGAACCGCACGGGAGGGAAGGAGTACACGTATGAAAGGGAGTATATGACGGCCAGAATGGCCACGTGCCACCACGAAAGGAGCGCGGCCACTATCAGGGACAGGGCCATGAGCACCACCGACACCTGCGCGAGCTCCCCCCTCCCCACCAGTCCGGAGGCCAGGGCCCTTCCTGCCTTTCCAGGGATATCCCCCGCTTGGTCGCTGAGGTCGTTCCACATGGTGCTCACCAGCCATGCCAGCATGGAGCTGACCACCGAGAGGATGACGAACTCCAGGTTCACCCAGTACGGCTTGTCCAGGATTCTCGTCACGTACACGCTCCCTGCATAGGAGGACCATCCGCTGGCGATCCCCGCGGCCACGATGCCAGTGAACATGATGGTCTGCGCCGGCCTAAGGCTAAGGCCGATCTGCCGGAATATCTTGGGGTTGTTCAGGTACAGGAGGGACCCCAATATCCCCAGCAGGAGGATGACGTAGTAGGAGAAGATGAACAGGTGGAGCTGGTGGTACCTGGTGACATCATAGCCGGGAAAGACCGGCACTCCGTCGATCGCCCCCACTGGCATGTACGCCCCGGGGGTCGCCATTATGAAGAGGGATACGAGGGTGAAGACCACTAGCAACGCCATCTCCACGGTCATCAGGACCCTCCCCTCCACAGATCCGAAGCTTGCCCTCTTGACCCACAGCCCGTATCCAAGGATGGCGGCCACCACCGCTATGATCTCGATGGCCTGTCCGGGGTGGAAAGTGGAGCCGCTGAAGTGCATGATGTAGTTGATGAAGTCCGCGGGGGAGAAGTAGGCGTAGTTCTCATCGGAACCGAAGACGAAGTGGTCCAGATAGGGTGGGAGGACGATCACCCAGAAGAACGTGGACACGAAGTTGACGGCCCGCCGGACGCCCCTGCGGGTGAACGCCGAGAGCAGCAGAACCAGGCCGAAGAAGGTAAGGAAGTAGAAGGCCACGTGATGCGCTATGCTGTAGATCCAGGGATGCGGTTCGATGACGAAGATGCGGTCCAGCAGGTAGTACTCGGATATGTCCCTGATGAGGGCCACGAGGAGGATGTACAAGAACACCCCGATGATGGACAGCCGGTCCCGCTCCAAGAAAAGGACCAGGCGGTCCACGGCCTCTCCCCATCTTCCCCTCGGGGGAACCCCATCCCGCATGCACTGGCATCGTTCGGTAATTATTTAATGAGAGTGTCCTGGTTCGCAGCGCTGCCGTTTTCCAAGGTCCGCGCCACGCCCTCCAGGCGCTCGCACTCGATGACCGCGAGTATCCTAGAGTACCTGCTGCTGAGCCGCCTCAGGGCATTGGCCATGTGCGCCTCACGCGCACGCTCCAGCTCCCTGAAACCTCGGGCCCTGTTCACCCTGGCATCCCAGCTGCGGGCGAAGGCCTCTGGGCTGGACAGGTCGTAGCTCTTCCCCGTCGCCCGACGGGCGAAGAAGGACTCCCTTATCATGTCCCGGGTGCGAACCTTCTGGCAGTAGGTCTCGGTATACAGCTCCTCGTTCATGTCGATGGGGATTATGGGCGTCCCCCTCTCTTTCGATATCTCCAGAGCTCGAACGTACGCTGGCGGGGGGATGCGCACCTCGCCGAAGCTCTCCAGGAACGCCTGGTAGATTATCTCCAGGTCGCTGGGCTCGTACTTGTCATAGTCCTCACGGCGGTGCAGTCCCTCCAGGTCCTCCCGCGATATGGATACTGCAATGACATCTGGGTGGACCTCATCGAAGCTCCGGGACACGGTCAACTCCTCGCTGACAAGACCCTTCACAACGGGCAGGAGGGAGATGTCCGCCGCCTCAATCCTTATGCTTCGCATCGCTCTCCCTTGCTCCCACCAGATCGTACAGGATGCAGGCCTCGGTGATCTTCCGCAGCTCGTCCTTGCCCACGATGGGAGTCCCTCCGATGTTCTGCTTGCTGCGTGACCTCTCGATGAAGATGACAGAGCTACGCTCCGTCACCTTGGATATGTCGGAGACGGCCATGGCCTTCTCCTTTAGCTTCCCGTCATCCCTACCTAGGCCAGTGAGGATGATGATGTGCCTGTCCTTGCTCAGCGCCTCGAACGGGCAGCGGGTGATGGGCAGGATGGAGAAGCCCATTCGCTTCAGCTGCTGGAAGACCTCCGTGCCGAACATGTCCGAGGCAGGCGGCGGAGCAGGCTCCTTATCCTTGGGCTTGGCGGCGGCGCAGTGCTGGAAAGGGTTCACAGGGACGACGATGGGCTGATTGAGGAACTCCTCCAGGCGGATGGCGACGTCTATCATCGCCCCCATCCCATTCTCGTACATCTGTATCGTACGGCGCGAGACCCCCGCTATCTCAGCCAGCGTTCCCAGGGAGATGCTCCTCTCCTCCCTGAGCCTCTTCATTAGGTTGCTGTCCAGCTTGACGTACAGTCCCCCAGGGGCGGCGAAGATGAACGGGGGCACCCCCTCCAGGAGGTGATCGATGAGCGTGGTGAGGGAGATAATGGGCACCCCGAACCGTGAATAGACAATGCTCTCGTCTAACTCCCCGGAGCCGGAGCGCTCGCCCACCAGCAGCGGTGAGGCTCCCAGGGCCTCGCCCAAGGTCAGCATCTCCTCGGCATTGTCCTTGGAGAAGGCATCGACATTGCTGAGTATCTTTATGATCAGGAGGGTATCGTCACGCCTTGCGACCACATCGAAGCTGATCCCCCGCATGGCCAAGGGTCGGGAGACGAAGAAACCGGACTTGGCCAGTACAGAGCGTACAGCCTCGATCAACTCATCTCTCTGCACGGCCCTCTATACATGTGAACTTCTATATGAGGATTTTCCAGAGAAATAATAGTATGGCCACTAGGGGAGAGCTGTATAAAAATAAGAAGTTGGGGTAAAAGGTTTCCGCACCCTCAGCCGTCGATCTTGACCGTCCGTCCTCGCCGCTTCGGGGCCACCTTGTTCATGGTGACCTCCAGCACGCCGTTCTTGTAAGTCGCGGAGGTGGAATCGGGGTCAACCGCCGCAGGCAGCTCCAGCTGCTTGGAGAACTTACGGTCCTCGCGGTCCACGGAGATGTCCAGGAGGCCATCCTCCACATTGAGCTGGATATCCTCCTTGTCCACCCCTGGCAGCTCCACGATGACGCGGATACGTTCCTTCTCCTCGATTATATCGGTCAGCGGCTCCCGGATGCCCTCCACCTGGATTCTGTCAGGCGCGGTGTTACCGAACTCGCTGATATGAGGTCTCCCGTCCGGCCCCATGCGCATGGAGAACCCGTAGACTATAGGCTGGGTCACGCTGGGGTCGATCTTCCCGCTCAGGAACCCGTCCATCAGGGCATCCATCCGCCGCCGCATCTCCTCGAACTCCTCATCGAAGTTGCCGAAGAGGTCGTCCCAGGAGGTCCGGCGTCCTTTCCTCTTGTCGTCAGCCATTGCCATCACCTCACGTACACGTAATCTTCCCTTATCCGCGGCAGCTTCCCCAGGTCGGTCCTGGACATCGGTTTGACCTTTTCCAGGGCCTGGTTGAAGAAGGCCATGGATATTTTTTGCTCCTTTATCTCCTCGGGGGACATCTCCTTGTCCTTGGCCACCAGGGACCTTATGGTCAGCATCACCGCTTCGTTGGTGAGGGCGGCCAGGTCTGCTCCCGTGTAGCCGTCGGTCCTCTTAGCCAGCTCGTCCAGGTCAACGTCCTTGGCCAGAGGCTTATGGGCCGTGTGGATCCGGAGGATCTGCTTCCTGCCCTCAAGGTCCGGCGCGGGGATGCTCACCAGCCGGTCGAAGCGCCCGGGACGCAGCAGGGCCGGGTCCAGCATGTCAGGGCGGTTGGTGGCAGCGATTATGACCACGTTGTGCAGGCTCTGCAGCCCGTCGATCTCGGTGAGCATCTGGGAGATGACCCTCTCGGTCACATGGCTGTCGGCCTCCCCGCCCCTTACGGGAGCGATGGAGTCTATCTCGTCCATGAAGATGATGCAGGGAGCGGCCTGCCGGGCCTTTCGGAACGTTTCCCGAACGGCCTTCTCGGACTCCCCAACCCACTTGCTCAGGAACTCCGGTCCCTTCACATTGATGAAGTTGGCCTGGGACTCGGTGGCAACCGCCTTCGCCAGGAGGGTCTTGCCAGTCCCTGGAGGGCCATAAAGCAGCACGCCCTTGGGCGGGGTGGCGCTCATGTGATCGAACACCGCCGCGTACTTCAGCGGCCACTCCACGGCCTCCTGCAGCTCCCTCTTGGCATCGTTAAGGCCTCCTATCTGGTCCCACTTGACGTTGGGGGTCTCCACGAAGACCTCCCTGAGGCTGGAGGGCTGCATCTCGCGCAGCGCGGCCAGGAAATCCTCCTTGGAGACAGTGAGCTTGTTGAGCACCTCCATGGGGATGGTCTCCAGCTCCAGGTCCAGCTCTGGGAGTATCTGGCGCAGGGAGTGCATCGCCGCCTCCTTGGTCAGGGCGGAGAGGTCCGCTCCCACGTATCCGTGGGTGAGGTCGGCCAGCTTCTCCAGGTCGACGTCCTTCTCCAGCGGCATTCCGCGGGTGTGGATCTGCAGTATGTCCAGACGGCCCTCGCGGTTAGGCGGGTTGATCTCGATCTCCCGGTCGAACCGTCCCGGCCTGCGGATGGCCGGGT
This sequence comes from Methanomassiliicoccales archaeon PtaU1.Bin030, assembly GCA_002067635.1. GTDB lineage: Archaea > Thermoplasmatota > Thermoplasmata > Methanomassiliicoccales > Methanomassiliicoccaceae > UBA6. The sequence continues at coordinate 13,223 of MVRB01000218.1, forward strand.
CCAGGGCGTTAGGCCTGTTGGTGGCACCGATGACCACGACCTTCCCGCGCGCCTCCAGCCCGTCCATGAGGGACAGCAGCTGGGCCACGACCCTGCGCTCCGTCTCTCCCGTCACCTCCTCGCGCTTCGGCGCTATGGAGTCGATCTCATCGATGAAGATGATGGTCGGAGCGTTCTCCTGAGCCTGCTTGAATATTTCCCGCAGGCGCTCCTCGCTCTCACCGTAGAACTTGGACATGATCTCCGGACCGCCGATGGTCACGAAGTTGGCGCTGGTCTCACCGGCCACCGCCTTCGCCAAGAGGGTCTTCCCCGTACCAGGAGGACCGTGGAGAAGGACGCCCTTGGGGGCCTCCACGCCCAACCTCTCGAAGAGCTCGGGGTGCCTGAGGGGCAGCTCGATCATCTCCCTGACCCTCTTGACCTCCTCCCCCAGGCCACCGATGTCCTCGTATGTGACCTTGGGGATGTTGGACGTGCCCTCCTTTACAGGCTTCTCGCTGATCTTGACCTCGGTGGTCCGGTGGACCAGGACCGCATCCGAGGTGGGGGTGAACGATACCACTATGAGGTCGATCTTGCGCCCCATGACGTTGATCTGGATGACATCGCCCCGGGTGACCGCGCGTCCTTCCAGGCTCTGGCTGAGGAACTCCTCCCCGCCCATGATGCGCAGGGACTCGGTCGGCGCGAAGGAGATCTTTCGGGCCTCCTTGACAGTGACCTTCCTGATGGCGACCTTATCGTCGATGCTGGCCTGGGCATTGCGGCGGATAGTGCCGTCGATCCTTATGACACCGCGGTTGGCGTCCTCGGGATACCCCGGCCAGACGATGGCCACTGTCCTCTTCTTGCCTTCGATCTGGATAACATCACCGGCCGTGATCCCCAGGATCTCCATGACCGCTGGGTCGACACGAGCGATACCGCGCTCAGCGTCCTTGGACTTGGCCTCGGCGACCTTCAATACTTTCTCCGATGACTCCATTCCCTTCACTATCCCATATCTAATTCCTTGAACTTGTTCATCTAATGTGCGCTCCACAGATCCCATGTCTCTGGATGCATCTCATAACCGCTCGCATGCACACTATGGGCTGTCCACGTGTGGGCGTTCCTCTCGGGGCCGTCCAGCGGCTTCCACCGCCGCTTCGGGACCGGCGTGCGTTCCCTCTCGGGTACATCGGGGTTCATCATGCCTCCAACTAAGTAGACAACTGTACGTTGTCTAGTAGATGTACATGATTGCACTTCTATATATATCTTATCCCTGCCTGCGCTCGAACTCCCGCAACTTCTCCCTCGCCCTGGCCTCCAGCTCGTGGAGCTCCGCCCGGACCTTGGGGATATCCTGCCTGACCTGCCCCATGACCTCCGAGGCCAGGCGCTTGATCTCCTCGGTGTTGCCCTTGGTATCCTGTGATATGTTGCTCAAGAGCTCCTTGGAGCTCCTTTCCATTGCGCTGATGGTCTTGTCGAGCATATGGCCTGCCTCCTTGGCCATGCTTATCATCTGCTCCACGTACCTCTCTACCATCTTCTTCGGGTCCACGTCGTCGGTCATATCATCCCTCCAGCCATTGCCTCAGATAACGCTCGATGGCCTCGTCCTGCAGGGAAAGCTCCTGAAGGATAAGCTCAGGATCGAGGTCCGTGCGGTTTATGAACTCGTATATAGCCTTCCGGAGCCTGTAGTCTGGCTGCTCGGCCATAAGGTGAGCGACCTCGTCCATCGTCCTCTCCTTCTCCTCTATGAGCTCCTCCCTCTTCTTCTGCAGGGCTAGAAGATTACGATCGATCTCGGCCATCCTCTCCCTGAGCTCCCTTATCCGGGTTTCCTTCTCCCCCTCGCTATCGGCCGCTTCCTCGGCAGCCAAGGCCACGTGCTCCCTCTTCACCAGCTTCGCGTTGAAGATGTTGGGACCTACATCGACCACGATCGTGAAATTGACCGCAGGATAGTACTTGTGGCGCATCGGTCCTCCCAGGTCGCTCTCCTCCTGGTACCTCTTGACCAGGCCCTGGGCCTCCAGCACCTTGAGGTGCTTGATGACCGCCTGCTGGGTCATTCCCAGCTCCTTGGAGAGCTGTAGGGGGTAGTGAGGCTCTCGTACCAGGGCCTCCAGTATCCTCCTGCGGGCGGGGTTCTCGATCACGGATAGGAGGGCGTCAAGCTCCACCATTCGTCTCACCTCATCAGTTATTAACTTCAAGTTAACAACCATATATTATAGTTCTACGGTAAATAAGCTATCCTCAAATCAGCAGAGGAACGGAACTAACATCAGCACAATGGCCGGGCAGGACCTACATTCGAGCCCAGCTCCCGCTCATAACGCCTCATGAAAGCGCAGTGCCATGGACCACGGTCCCCGGCTTTTAGAAAGGATTAATATCCAGGGGGTTTTCTGCCAGGTATATGCCCGGGGAGCTGGTTAAGGACAGCGTGATCATCAGGGACCCCACGGAAGCGAGCCAGATCTACAACAAGGGGTTCTACGGCTATCCGCTGTCGGGCGGCGGTCTAGAGATGGACCTGATGGAGGCCATCTACCTCGTGGAGAGCGCCCGCCTGGAAGTGGTCAAGGAAGAAGAGCCCATATCCCTGGAGCGTCTGGTGGCATCAGCATCCTCCGCCCACCGCGACTTCGAGATCAAGTACATCGTCTACCGGGACCTGCGATCCCGGGGTTATCTGGTCAAGCCGGCCGGGGAGGAGTTCGATTTCCGGGTCTTCCCCCGCGGAGGGACGCCCAACAGCAGCCACACCAAGAACTGGGTCTCGGCCATCTCCGAGCGCTCGGTGTTCAAGATAGCCCCCTTCATGGAAGGAATGAAGCGCTCGGAGCGCACGCGAAAGGAGCTCCTTATAGCCATCGTGGACGAGGAGGGGGATATAACCTACTACCACGCCGACCGCAGCGAGCCCAAGGGCGTGGCCGATATGTCCTGGGAGGGGCCGGCGGTCAGGGCAGCGATGCTCGAGGACCGGGTAATGATATTCGACGAGGCTCCCGCCCAGCGCATCCATGATCACGGCTTCTTCGGAAAGAAGCTGGGAAAGGTACTGCAGCTCTCACTGATTGAGGCCGCGCACCTCATGGAGCAGGGCCGCCTGGAGGTGTCAACGATAGTATCCGGCAGGAAGGTCCCCCTGGAGAGGTTCAAGAAGCGGGCGTTGAAGTTCCAGCAGGACTTCGACCTCCGGCTCAGGGCGTACAACGACCTGCGATCACGCGGACTGGTGGTCAAGACCGGCTTCAAGTACGGGTCCCACTTCCGAGTGTACGAGGATGACCCCGTAAGGTCCCACGCCCGATGGCTTGTGCATGCAGTACCCGAGGACTATGAGACCATCTGGCCGGAGATGTCCCGCGCGGTCCGTCTGGCCCATGGGGTGAAGAAGGAGATACTGTTCGCCTGGGTCAAGGAGGGCGGCACCGAGTACATGCGCTTGTCCAGGGTCCGGCCCTGAGCGTATCGGATGAAGGGAAAATAAGCTCGATGAGAATTTGAAAAGAGGTTTGGGGTCAAAGCTGGATCTCAATGCCCAGCTTCTCCGTCAGCTCCTTGTATCGATTCCTGATGGTGACCTCTGTGACCCCCGCAATGTCGGCGACCTCCCTCTGCGTCCTGCGCTCGTTGCACAGGATA
>MVRB01000219.1 GCA_002067635.1 Methanomassiliicoccales archaeon PtaU1.Bin030
TCCAGGTGCGCAGCGAGGAAGGAGTTGTCAGTGAAGCCACAGATGCTGAGGTCCGGAGTGGCCATCAGCGCCACCTCGCTGTCCATGACCACATCCGTTGCCAGAAGGTCCTTCTTTCTAATGACCTCGGTGGCGTCCGGTACCCTGGCCGATGGCTCTGCAACCACCGTGATCTTCACCCCGCGCTTTAAAGCGTTGGAGAACTTCGTAGCGAACGAATTGTTGATCTCCAGGAGCTCCGGTGATGACAGGAAGAACCTCTCCTTGCATTGGTCCAAAAGGTCACCGATCTTGGAGAGTATCTTTTCCTTTCCCACGATGGTGTATACGAGCTGGGGGGTTCCCTTGTCGGTCAGGGTCCCCCTTATCTTGTCCAGGCTGGTGAAGGTACGCTCCAGCTCGGCGGTCATGCGGTCCTTTATCTCGAGGGGAGGTACAGGGTGGAACACCGCCGGGCGGCCTCCCCGGGAGCTTACGAAGTTTTTTCTCTGCAGCGACTCCAGTACTTTGTAGGCGGAGGTCCGGGGGATCTCCGCCACGTCAGCTACATCCTCCGCCGAGCCGTGGGAGCGCCGGACAAGCGCCAAGTACGCCTTCGCCTCATAGTCGGACAGCCCCGTCTTCTTTAGGAGGATTATCATGTCCTCCTTCTCCAGGGTATCGGGACCCCCGGGTGTCAGAACAGTTTGATCGATCATTTCCCATCCTTGTCGCTTTATAGGCTACAATAGTATTAAATTATCTCATGGGCAATTCCCGCCCGCGGGATGACACTCATATGATCGCAAAAGAGAGTGTGCTGAGGAAAGGATTGCCCAAGGAGACGCAATCCCTGTGTCCAGAGTGCAAGAAGGTGGTTCCGGCCCGGATCTTCGAGTCCGAAGGCAAGGTCCTGATGGAGAAGACCTGCCCCGAGCACGGTAAGGTGACCGATGTCTATTGGTCTAATGTCGGCCTGTACACTAAGGCCGAGAAGTTCGCCTACGACGGCATCGGGGTCAGCAATGCCCTCATCCAGAACGCCAAGACCTGCCCCGATAACTGCGGCCTGTGCAACCTACACCTTAGCCACACTGGGCTGGCCAACCTCGATCTAACCAACCGATGCAACATGAGGTGCCCCATATGTTTCGCCAACGCCAACCAGGCCGGTTACGTCTATGAGCCTTCATATGAGGAAGTGGTGAAGATGCTGGAGACATTGAGGGCGGAGAAGCCCGTCCCGTGCACCGCGGTGCAGTTCTCCGGCGGCGAGCCCACCGTCTATCCCCGAATATTCGACGTCATAAAGAAGGCCAAGGAGCTGAAGTTCGCCCAGGTCCAGATGGCCACCAACGGAATCAAGCTCGCCGAGGACCCGGAGTTCGCCAGGAAGTGCGCGGAGGCAGGCCTCAACACTATCTACCTGCAGTTCGACGGTGTGACCGATGATATTTACATGAAGACCAGGGCCAGGCCCATGGTGGAGGTCAAGAAGAAGGCCATCGAGAACGTGCGTAACCTCAAGGAGCACCGCCCCTCCATCGTTCTGGTGCCCACCCTGGTAAAGGGATTCAACGATCACCAGATCGGCGATATCATCAGGTTCGCCATCGAGAACCGTGATGTCGTCAGAGGCGTTAACTTCCAGCCCGTGGCCTTCACCGGCCGCATCGATCAGAAGGAGAGGGAGGAGGGCCGTTACACCATCCCTGATCTGGTCCATGACGTGGAGAGCCAGACCGGCTTCGCCAAGGAGGAGGATTGGTACCCTGTTCCCGTGGTCGTGCCCATCTCCACCTATGCCTCCGCCCTGCTGGGCCATGACAAGGTGACCTTCACCTCCCACCCCCATTGCGGCATGGCCACCTACTGGTTCATCAAGGAGGACGAGACGGTCGTGCCTCTTACACAGTTCGTGGACGTGGAGGGATTGTTCAGGGAGCTGTACGAACTGTCCAAGAAGACCACCGATTCCGTCTTCCCCAAGCTCTCCTTGCTCAAGGCCAGGAAGATTCTGAAGGATCACATGGACGAAAGCAAGATGCCTGAGGGCCTTACCACCAATCAGTTCCTGAACGTTCTCACCAACGTTTTCAGCAATAACACCAAGGAGGGGCTGGCCAAGTTCTCATGGAGCATGATGCTTATCTCATCCATGCACTTCCAGGACGACTATAATTATGACATCGAGCGTGTCAAGAGGTGCGTCATCCACTACGTGGTGCCGGATGGGCGCATAATACCCTTCTGTGCGTACAACGGTGGTCCGACCTACCGCACCGAGGTGGAGAAAAAGTTCTCCGTGCCCTTGGTGGAGTGGAGGAAGACGAAGGGCGAGGAATATACCTGAGGTGTGTGGATGATAGTATCGATAGAGAAGTGTCATCATTGCGGTGCCTGCGTGGGTTCATGCCCCCAGAACGCCATCTTCCTGAACGACCTAGTATTGGTCTTCAGCGAGGAGTGCAACCGTTGCGGTCGCTGCGTGAAGGTCTGCCCCGTCAGCGCCATCACCATGGAGAGATGAGAGGATGAAGTGCATAGAGCATGATGTAGTGGTAGTGGGCGCGGGCCCGGCAGGTAGCATGACCGCCAAGTGGGCGGCCCAGGGCGGCGCGGACGTCCTGATGATCGAGAAGCGCCAGGAGATAGGGTCCCCTGTCCGCTGCGGCGAGGGTATCTCCAAGCAATGGCTGGAAGAGGTGGGCATCACCGTGGACCCCAAGTGGGTCGCAAGAGAGGTCCGGGGCGCGAAGATAGTGTCGCCCTCGGGGCACACCTTCCTGGTGGACGAGAAGAACGCCGGGAACGAGGTGGGCTGGGTCGTGGACCGCGTCTTCTTCGACAAGGCCCTGGCCCGGGACGCGGCGAGGGCGGGCGCGGACATCATGCTGAAGACCTCCGCCACCTCTCTGATCAAGGAGGACGGCAAGATTGTGGGCGTCAGGGCCCAGTCGTACGGTGAGCCCATCGAGATACGCGCCAAGTGCGTGGTGGGCGCCGACGGGTACGAGTCCCAGGTGGGCCGCTGGGCAGGGATCGACACCAGCCTGACCCCGGCGGACATCGATACCTGCTACCAGTACCGCCTCACCGACATCGACTACGACCCGGACTACTGCGAGTTCACTCTGGGTTCGGCCGCTCCCGGCGGCTACGTGTGGGTGTTCCCCAAGGACGAGGACACCGCCAACGTCGGCATCGGGGTGCAGCTGTCCAAGGTCAAGACCCCGGGCGATCCAAAGATGTACCTTGACAAGTTCATCGCCAAGAACCCCGGACTGAGGAAGGGGAAGCCCCTGGAGGCCGTAGCCGGGGCGGTGTCCATCTGCGCACCGCTGGACTCGGTATGCGTGGACAACCTTCTCCTGGTCGGTGACTCGGCCCGGATGATCGACCCCATAACCGGCGGGGGCATCTCCATGAGCTGCATCGCCGGCATGTGCGCCGGAAAGGTGTTGGCGATGGGCGTGAAGGCGGGGGACCTATCGATGAACGTCCTCCAGGATTACGAGAAGGCCTGGAGGGACCGCCTAGAGAACAAGCTGTGGAGGAACTGGATGGCCAAGGAGAAGCTGACCACCCTCAGCGA
>MVRB01000220.1 GCA_002067635.1 Methanomassiliicoccales archaeon PtaU1.Bin030
ACCCTGGACATCATCGCCGACGTCAGCAAGAGCACCGTGGAGGAAGCGAAGCTCCGCTCCTCGCTGGAAGAGGTGTTGGCCCTCCAGAAGGGGCGGTACTTCGTGGACGAGATAGAGCACATCGTCCTATAGCCGCATTCTGTTACTGCAGGCGAAGGGTTCAAGAGGCCTGGAGGGATGTGAATGTGCTCCTCAGGCAGTGGCGGGGCCGTGACGAGAGCGGCCTGAAAGCAATAGACCGGAGGAACAGGCGGGCAACACCGTGAGCACCGACACCACCATCCCCAATCATGACGTCTTCGCACTGGCCATCGAAGGCTCGCGCCTCGCTCTCGATCTGGCAGAGAAGATGGTGCGGGAGGCCGTGGCGAGGTTCGGGGAGGATCGCGAGGTGGAGTACCCGGAGACCTGCTACGAGCTACCGGCCATATTCGCCTGGGACGGCCGGGAGACAGGGACGCTGGGAAAGCTCCTGCCTATCATCTCCTCGTATAAGGAGAAGGTCAGCGGGACCGTGGATATCGCCAGCGCCCTGGCCGCGGGGGAGGCCACCATGATCGCGGCGGAGATCGTCGAGGCCGTGAAGTACGTTGGCAATCCCGAACCTTATGACGGCACCCCCTACTCTGGCTTCCTGCCGGACAGGATCATCCGGGAGCTGGGCTTCGCCTTCGTGGACGACACCATACCCGGGGCGGCCGTGATCGTGGGCAAGAGCCCGGATCCCGACGCGCTCGCCCGCACCGTCCGGGACCTGCAGTCCAAGGGGCTGATAATCATCGCCTGCGGGGAGGTCATCGAGCAGATGCTGGCCAGCGGTACTCAGATGGGGGAGCGCTTCAGGCTCTACCCCGTCGGCTCGGGCACGCAGATCGTCCATGCGCTAAACTTCGCCATCCGCGCCGCCCTGTCCTTCGGCGGCGTCCAGAGAGGGGACCGCGAGGGCATCGCCACCTACCTGGCGAAGCGGCCCAAGATCATTGTCCTGGAGTACGGCCCCCTGGACCCCATCCTCGCGGGCGCGGCCATGGCAGCGGTGCTCAACGGGGCGACGATCGTCACCGACCAGCCGGTGGAGGGGGTGCCGGAGAAGCTCATCCACGTCAACGAACTGGACAAGATGGTGCAGGAGGCCATCGAGGCACGGGGCATAAAGGTCCGGCTGGCGCCGGTGGACATCCCCGTGGCCTACGGCCCCGCGTTCGAGGGCGAGGTGGTGCGCAGACCGGACACGTACATCGAGGCGGGGGGCGCGGCCAAGACGCTGACCTTCGAACTTCTGCGGATGCGCGACGAGGATGACGTCGAGGACGGCAAGATCACGGTCATCGGTCCCGACGTAGACGCCCTGCCCGAGGGCGGAAGGACCACGCTGGCCATCCTCGTGGACGTGTACGGCAAGAAGATGCAGGAGGACTTCGAGGGGGTGCTGGAGAGACGCATACACCTCTTCGTCAACTATGCCGAGGGGGCGTGGCACACCGGGCAGAGGAACGTGCTGTGGGTCCGCCTCAGCAAGCGGTCGGTGGCCGCCGGATTGATGTTCAAGCACTTCGGGGACATCCTCATCACCAAGCTCAAGGAGGAGTTCGGGAACATAGTTTCCCGGGTGCAGGTCACCATCATCACCGATGGAGACGAGGTGCAGAGGCGGTTGCCGGAGGCACTCGACGTCTACGCTCGGCGCGATGCGCGAATGGCCGACCTCACCGACGAGAAGGTGGACACGTTCTACACCTGCTTACTGTGCGCTTCCTTCGCACCGGACCATGTGTGCATCGTAACCCCCGAGCGCCTGGGGCTGTGCGGCGCGGTGAACTGGCTGGACGCGCAGGCGGCGGTGGAGATCGACCCCCATGGCCCTAACCAGGCGGTCATCAAGGGCGAGTGCATCGACCCGGTGAAGGGGCAGTGGAAGGGCGTCAACGATGCGGTGTACGAGAGCTCGCACCACAAGGTGGAGAGGTTCAACGCCTACACCATGATGGAGGACCCCATGACCTCCTGCGGGTGCTTCGAGGTCATAGTGGGCATGACCGCGGACATGCAGGGCGTGATCGTCGTGAACCGTGAGTACCTGGGCATGACGCCCATAGGGATGAAGTTCTCGTCCCTTGCCGGCTCCGTGGGCGGGGGACGGCAGACGCCGGGGTTCATAGGTGTGGGGAGAAAATATATTACCAGTCGAAAGTTCATCCCCGCCGACGGCGGCTTCCTGCGCATCGCGTGGATGCCCCGCGAGCTGAAAGAGGCGCTGCGCGATCGCCTTCAGAAGAGGGCGGAGGAGCTTGGTGAACCAGGCTTCGTGGACAAGATCGCCGACGAGACCGTCACCACCGAGGCCGATGGGCTCACGGAGTGGATGGTCAAGGTCGATCACCCCGCGCTGAGGATGCCCCCGCTCATATCATAAAGAGGAAGGAATGGTCCCCATGGTCGAAGTGCCGGTCCCCAAGGAGAAATGGTCAGGTAAGGTCGGAACGGTGGCGCTGGGAGCGTCCACCGCCGATGACGGAGAGAGAAAGGTATTGTCCATCGGCGGGGAGACCGGGATGCCCTTCCTTTCGTACGAGGGGCTGGGGAACAGGCAGCTCATCGCCGGAGAGGTCGTCGACGATACCTCTGAGCTGATAGAGGTGGCTGTCCGTCCGTTCGGTGATGCCGTCAACGATCCCGCTGCATGGGCGAAGCGCTGGGTCGAAGAGTTCGGCGCGGACCTGGTGTGCCTGCGGCTGCGCTCCACCAACCCCGAGGGCAAGGACGCGCCCCCGGAGGACGCAGCACAGACAGTGCTGAAGGTGCTGGCAGCCGTGGACGTTCCCGTTATCGTTTATGGGTGCGGGCATGAGGAGAAGGACGCCAGGACCATGGAGGCGGTGAGCAACGCCTGCGCCAAGGTGCGCTTGCTCCTAGGCCAGGCGGAGGAGAACGCATACAAGACCATCTCCGCGGCCGCCATGTCCAACCACCACGCGCTCATCGCGTTCTCTAATCTGGACATAAACCTCGCGAAGCAGATGAACATCCTGCTGAGCGACTTCGGGGTCAAGGCCGAGAACATCGTCATGGACCCCCTGATGGCCGGCCTGGGGATGGGCTTGGAGTACTCCTACTCGGTCAACGAGAGGATACGCATGGCCGCCCTCATGGGCGACCGCATGCTGCAGGTGCCCATGCTGTGCGACGTCACCTCCGCCTGGGAGGCGCGGGAGGCTTCCGAGGAGAACGCCACCTGGGGCGACGTGGTAGAGAGGGGCAAGTGGTGGGAGGCGGCGACGGGACTCGCGGCCCTGGTCTCCGGCGCGGACCTGCTGATCGTGCGCAGCCCCCTGGCGGCCATGGTGCTGCAGGATGCCATCAGCAATCTAAGGGGAGGGAAGTGAGATGCCCACGGCCATAGAGATCTTCAAGCTCCTGCCCAAGAAGAACTGCGGCAAGTGCAACTTCCCGACGTGCCTGGCCTTCGCCATGCAGCTCGCCAGCTCCAAGGCCAAGCTGGCCGACTGCCCCTACGTGACGGAGGAGGCCAAGGCCAAGCTGGAGGCCTCCTCCGCTCCGCCCATACGGCTAATAACCATCGGGGCGGGCGAGAACAAGGTGGAGATCGGGGACGAGACCGAGCTGTACCGCCACGACAAGAAGTTCTTCCATGCCACTCGGTACGCCATAGCCATCTCTGACCAGGCCTCCGATAGGGAGGTCTCGGTCAAGCTGCGCAGGGCGGCCGACCTCAGGTTCGAGAGGGTGGGACAGATCCTGGCCCTTGATATGCTAGCGGTACGCAACGATTCCCGGGACCCGGCGACGTTCGCGGAGATGGTCAAGCGGGTGTCGCGCGAGAGCGCCCTGCCGCTGATCCTCATGTCCCAAGATCCAGAGGCAGTACGCGCCGCTGCATCGGCCACGAACCTCTCCCGGCCCCTCATCTACGCTGCCACCTTCGAAAACATCGAGGGCATGGCCGCGGCCGCCAAGGAGCTGAAGTATCCGCTGGCCGTGAGGCACGACGACCTCAACGGGCTCGCGGACCTGGTGGAGAAGGTCAAGGCCGCAGGGGTCGAGGACATCGTGCTCGACCTCGGCGCGGAGGACCTGCAGCAGACGCTGGAGAGGAACACCATAGTGCGCAAGAACGCCATCAGGAAGACGTTCCGCGGGTTAGGCTATCCGATACTGACGAACGTCATCGGGAGGGAGCGCGGCATGGCCATGGCGCTGATATCCACGATGAAGTACGGCGGCATCGTGCTCATGGAGGACCTGGACCCAGCGCACGCGGTGCCCCTGTTCGTGCTCAGGCAGAACATCTACACCGACCCCCAGGTGCCGATTCAGGTAAAGGCAGGGCTCTACCCTATCAACAACCCCGACAAGGACTCGCCCATCCTGTTCACGGTGAACTTCTCCCTGACGTACTTCACTGTCGCCGGCGACATAGAGAAGAGCAGAATGCCCGCATGGCTCCTGGTGGTGGACACAGAGGGGCTCTCGGTGCTGACGGCCTTCTCCGCCGGAAAGCTTACATCTGAGACAGTGGCCGAGGCCCTGAGGTCCACCGAGGCCATGGCCAAGAGCGGGAAGGGCCTGCTCATCATCCCCGGGATGCTGTCGCGCATGTCCGGGAAGCTGCAGGAGGCCACCGGCCTCAAGGTCATCGTGGGACCGAAGGAGTCGTCCGGCATACCCAAGCTGCTGAGGTCTCTCTGAGCTTTTGGTTATGCAAGGTGCTCGAGCGAGCTGTCGTTCAAGACGTGCGCGAGAGACCCGAAGGTATGGTTGCCGGCATCGGTAGGTATCCTGGCCTCGATGCGCACCTAGCTGATGAGCTTACCTCTCACCTCAGCTCAGGAATGAGCCTGTTCACCGCAACCCGCAGCAGGCTGTCCTTGGGGAGGGACGTGAGCTGCGAGCTGGTCATGGCCAGCTCCTCGACGGCCGCATCGTGCGGCAGGAGGAAGAGCTTGGAGAAGCCCGACGGGACCATTTCTTTGAGGCTCGGTGGCAGCTCCCCGTTAACTCGGTTTATGACCAGAACGCTCTTCCCTATGTCGATCTCCATCTCCCTCGCCAGTGAGAGTATCCGGGAAGCGGTCTCCAGGCCCACCCTGGAGGCATCCGATACCACCATTAGAACGTCCATGCGTTGGCATGTCCTTCGGGAGAGGTGCTCCATGCCTGCCTCGTTGTCTATCACCACGTGACCGTACTGGCTCATGATCTCGTCAAGGAAGGTGCGCAGGAGGTTGTTCACGTAGCAGTAGCAGCCCCGGCCCTCGGAGCGGCCCATGGTAACCAGGTCGAAGTCTCTCCCCTCCACCATGGCCAGGCGGAGCTGGTACATCGCCTCCTGGTGCTTGGACCCGGTGACGTCCTCGGAGCGCCTCACCAGGTCCTCTCGCAGGTCACCGATGGTCCTCTCCACCGTGACCCCCAGCTTCTCGCCCAGGTTTGAGTTGGGATCGGCGTCCACGGCCAGGATGACCTTCCCGGTGCGCGCGGCGAGCTCCTGCACCAGGAGGGCGGACAATGTGGACTTTCCGACCCCGCCCTTGCCGGCCACGGCTATGACGTAGGTCATATCACTCCAGGGAGTGCCGTGAGCTGAGCTCGTCCGATGTCTCCACCAGGAGGTCCAGGACCCTCTCTCCGACCTCAGCGTCAAGTCCGCCGAGGCCGCACTGCGGCGTGAGCAGCGACCGCCGCAGGAGCAGGTCCTGGTCCAGCCCCTTGCTCACCAGGGATGCCATGAGGCCCTCGACCCTGTCCGCCAGGGACGAGGCGGTCTCCAGGAGGAACGGCTCCTCGTGGTTGGGCACGACCCCCCAGGCAAGGCTTCCCCCGCTCCTCAGGAAGCGGTCCACCTCCTCAGGGTAGAGGGATATGGTGTAGCCATAGTCGTAGGCATCGAACGACAGGACGTCGATCCCCATGCTCATGACGAAAGGCCAGTCAGTGTTGGCGCAGCAATGTATGCCTGTCATCCCCTCCAGCCCGGTGGTCACCTCCGCTATCCACGAGGTCACGTCGGCCTGGGACACGCTGGCGAAGGGCGTCCCGATGATGGACAGGTACGGCTCATCTATGAACAGGACGGTCTCCGGGCACTTCTTGCGCAGCTCCCTCTCCTGCCACCGGGCCATGAGGTTCAGGCTCTTGCGTATGATCTCCGCGTACGCCTCGTCGTAGATGACCGGCTTGTCGTCCAGGTCCGTGACCTGCAGCCCCAGGGACACCGGTCCGGTTATCTGCCCCTTGAGCGCGCGCACTGACGGCGGCAGTTCCCGGGACATGAACTCGTGGAAGCCGGAGAAGCCGTACTGGGGGAACGCGAACAGGTCCGCATTATCCTCCAGGATACTGGTGTAGATGGCCTCGGGGTCGTAGTCGGCGAGGTTCACCCTGATCTTCTTCTTGTCGTTGTCCACCTGCACCCCCGGGAGGCCGGCCATGAACTGGACGTACATGTTCTCCTGGAAACCGACCTGGGGCAGCTGGGGCCATGTGGGCACGGCCGCGAGCTTTTCCAGAATGAGGTCCACGGCTTTCGCTGGATCGGTGCAGGGAAGGGATCCGATTACGGTAGGGGCGCAGTTCCAGTCCACGCTCTTTCAATATAACGAGCTTAGATAAACCTTGCGCGCTTCCTAGAGGGGAGTTCCAAGAACCCTCATGCCAGGGACACTATCCGCTGGAACAGGGGTAGGAGCTCGTCGAGGGCCTGGAAGACCCTCTCCTTGATGTCTGGAGTGATGCTGTCCTCAGGCCATACCTTGGTCAGGGTGGCGTCCATGCCCCAGTGGTAATCCCTGCCGAGGGAGCGGAAGGACGGGTTCAGGAAGCCGTCGTTGGACAACGCCCAGGCCATGGACTTGGTCCTCTGGTCCTCGAGGACGCCCTGGACGAACCTGCTGCGGTCGCCCTCAGGGGAGGGGAGGTAGTGGAAGCCGCAGCACACGCCGGGGCTCAGGTTCCCCTTCCGGTCGCGGACCATGCCGACCTCCAGGAACATCTCCGGCTCCACACGGGCCTCGCCCCTGTAGAAGTCCTTCCGGAGCATGACCGCGGAGCAGCTGGCCCCTACCGCGCCGTGATAGTTGAAGGGGGAGCCCTTGACCACGAAGCGCTCCTCCAGGCCGCGGGACCGGACGTACTCGCTCAGGGTGGCCTTGAGGAAGCCCCAGTAGTTCACCTTGTGCTCTTCGGTGAACGCCTGGTCGGCCGCGCCGATGATCTCCCTGACGGTACCTTCCGCCTCCGCCTTGGAGGACTTGGGGCCGGTGCGGCCGGATTCAAGTATCTGCTTGGCCATGGCGATTATGGAGCTGAAAGGGGAGGGTTGGGAGGACATGGTGAACACCTTTTCTCGATTTTGATTATTCTCTGTTTTGTTGGACCTTCGAACGATATTTCAAATCTTTTACTCTCCAGATTAATATCAGAATCATTAGGAATAAGTGATCTCAACAGATGTAGAAAAATGGCGCCTGATGAGCGTAATGGTCTAATCCCGGCCCCGGTGCCCCCTCGCGGCCTCGAGCCTCTTACGCACCTCGGGGAACTGGTCCATGTCGGTGTGCGGAAGGAACAGCGCTGAGGAGTACTGGTCGAAGAACGCCTGCGATGAGGACAGGTCCACATATGTCATGGCGCGGTATATGTCCAGGGCCTCGGCCCTCATATCCTCGGAGAGGAGGCACAGCTTGGTGCCGCCCAGGGAGGCGTTGCCCAGGAACTGGAAGCGATCCCGCGGAACGTCCGGCAGGAGGCCGATGACCTGGGCGTTGTCGATATCGATGTGCTGACCGAAGCCGCCGGCGATGTACAGCCGTTCGATGTCACCGAAGGACCGGTCCACGCTCTGCAGCAGCACCGAGCACCCGGCGTAGATCGCCGCCTTGGTCCGGATGACGTTGGCGATGTCATCGTCGCTCACGGCGATGTCCCGCTTCCCCGCCTCATGGTGGACGACGAACTCCATCCCCCGTCCGGAGGAGCGCACCCTCTCCGAGGAGTCGGTCTCTATCCTCCCCTTCTTGTCGATGTATCCACGCAGGAACATCTGGGCGATGAGGTCGATGAGGCCGGAGCCGCATATTCCCCGCGGGCGCTTGTTCCCGATAATGGTGATGTCGATGTCCGTCTCCGTTATCCTTATGGTATCGATGGCCCCGCCCATGGCGCGCATGCCACAGGAGACCTCCCCGCCCTCGAACGCCGGCCCCGCGGAGGTGGAGCACCCCACGAGCCATTCCTTGTTGCCGAGCACCACCTCGCCGTTGGTGCCGACGTCGATCAGGAGGGACAGCTCGTCCCGGAGGTGCAGGCCAGAGAGAAGTATGTCAGCGGTGATATCGCCGCCCACGTAGGACGCTCTTCCGGGCACGCAGTACACCGGAGCGCCGGGCAAGGACCGGATGCCGATGTCCGATGCGGGCAGGACCGGTGGCACGTTGGTGGTGGATATGTACGGAGCGTACCGTATGCTCGTGGGGTCCAGGCCCAGTAGCATGTGCACCATGGCAGTGTTGCCCCCCACGGCGACGGAGGCGATGTCGGTGTCGCAGGTCCCGGAGTGGAAGCGCCTCCTCTTGTCCCTCTCCGCGCACAGCTGGGTGATGAGGCCGTTGACGGTGTCCCGCACCAGCTCGTTGAGCCTCCCCACTCCCTTCTCCTCGGCGTACGCGATGCGCGACAGCACGTCCTCTCCGCACACCAGCTGGCGGTTGTAGTCCGATGCCTGCGCCACCGTCTTCCCGGTGTTGAGGTCCACCAGCTCCGCCACCACCGTGGTGGTGCCGATGTCCACGGCGATGCCGTAGTTGGCCAGGGACTTGGACCCCTTCTCTATGGCCATGAGCCTGTGGCTGCCGTCCCATCGGGACAACATCAGGGAGAGCTGCCAGCCCCCCTCCCGCAGCACCTGGGGCAGCTCCCGCAATATCGGCAGCGGCACCTCCAGTGAGGGGACCTCAAGGGCGTCCATGACCCTCTCCAGATCACCGCGGTTGTCCTCTAGGCTGGGGGCGGAGAGGTCCAGACGGCGGCACACCGTCAACGGTGTCAGCTCCCCGGCCTCCCTGCCGCTGTAGGCGGCGAGGATCTGGTGCTCGCTTATCTGCGATTCCTCGGGGATGAAAACAGAGACCTCTCCTCTTATCTTTGTCTGGCAGGCCAGCCTGTACCCCAGGTCGTACTCCTCCCTGCTCAGCTTGCCCATCTCCGAGTCGCTGGGGCCGTCGATGATGACCAGGCATTTGGTGCACGTGCCCTTTCCCCCGCATACGCTGTTGATCTGCGCCCCCACGGCCACCGCGGCGTCCAGGACCGTCTCCCCGTCCTCGACCTCGGTCATCATCCCGCCCGGAAAGAAGGTCACCTTGTGGGCCATGTCCTCAGGACCTCCTTGGGGACTGATGTATGTTTTGGTCGAACAGCGGCACCGGGGGATGCGCGGGGAAGGCCACGCCGGCCATGGTCATACCCCCTCATCCCAGGAAACCGCGGAGGTGGGCGGCCTGGAGCACGAACTCTCCCATGCCCTTCCCCGTGCTGTTCTTGAGGTTGTTCATGATCTGCGAGGTTATCTGGCGGTGCTTCTCGTCCACCTCGTAGTCGATTTCCAGGTTGTCCACGGCCATGCGCACCTTGAGGGGCAGCATCTTCATGGAATCGGGGTTCATGTACCGCAGGGCGTCCCGCATGTTGTCATCGAAGTGGGGGCTCAGCTGCCGCAGGTAATCGAGGTCGGTATCGTCCAGAGCGTCCAGTCCCAGTACCTCGGGAGGGATGCCCAGGGAGTAGAACGCGCAGCAGAAGCTTATGGCGCGCGGAAGCTTGATGCCCTCGAGGCTGCGGGAGTAACCGAAGAGGCCGATGTGCAGCTTCCTCTTGCGGCGGGCAGGCACATAGTTGGCGGCCTCGTTCACCAGGGGCGCGAGCTTGATGATCTGCTCCCGGTAGGAGTTGGCGCACCTCTCGATGATATCTCTGCAACGCTCCACGTCTACCTCGACGGCCGAAGAGCGCTTCCCCTCGTTGATCTTCTGGATCCCGCTGCGTACCTCGTCATGGGAGTAATCGTACTTGAAGGCGGACTGCACCGTGAAGGTCTGCACCGAGGGGTACTCCTTCATGAGGGACTCCACGTTGGTCGGCTTAAGGTTCCCACGGAAGGGCGCGGAGCCCACACCGATGATGGGCTGGATGCTGACCCCTGTCTCCTCCTCCAGGAGCTGGAGGTTGTACAGCGCGGCCTTGTTCATGAGGATCGCTCCCGCCTGGCCATAGTTCATTGCCGGGTCCGAACGCGCCAGGAAAACCCTCTGGTACTCCAGGTCCTTGTCCTGCATGTACTTGCGGGTGATGTGGTGAGCGTCCAGCATGTGCTCAAGGTCCTCGAACAAGGGTATGACGTTTATCTCGTCGGGCTCGAACGTACCGATCCACTCTGAGAGCCTCACATTGTCCTTGCTGAAGGACATGTGCTGCTTCCCCACCACGAAGTCCTTGTAGTAGTGGTAGACGCGGTCCAAGGAGGCGGCGGAGGCGGTCATGGGGAGGATGACCTCGAAGATGGGGGGGACCTCGTTCTGGTAGAACAGCTTGGCAGTATCGAACGAACGAGGTATGGACTCCAGCGTCTCCAGGAGGATCTTGGCGTCATCCTTCTCCACGCTAGGGTTAGGTACTCTAAGGGTGAGGAAGACATCCTTCCCCAGCTGCTTGTCCCGGAAGTACCAGTCGTACTTTGACAGAAGCTTCTTGATG
>MVRB01000221.1 GCA_002067635.1 Methanomassiliicoccales archaeon PtaU1.Bin030
TCTGACCACCAGGCTCGACCCCAATGAGATCGATAAGGAGGCTCACAACATCGACGTGCTGTGGGAGTACCCCCTCGAGTTCTACCAGGCATGCATGGAGTACAAGCACCCCAAGGAGATAGATTCCATAATGGACCAGGTCTCGGGGAGGATCGGCTCCACCCTGCAGTACGAGAGCTTCGGCTTCACCCACGACACAATGGACATCTCGGAGGGACCTAGGGAGTCCGCGTACAAGACCCTGGAGACGATGATCGACAAGATGAACGCCCAGCTGGAGCTGGCCCGCAAGATCCGGGCCGTGGACGCCAAGGACGTGGTCTACCGCGTGATCACCAAGCACTTCCTGCCGGACATGATCGGGAACCTGAAGTCCTTCTCCTCGCAGTCGCTGCGCTGCACCAAGTGCGGTGAGAAGTACCGGCGCATCCCTCTCTGTGGCCACTGTTACTGCGGCAACAACCTCACCCTCACGGTTCACGAGAAGAGCGTCAAGAAGTACCTTGACATCACCAAGGAGATCAGCGAGAAGTTCGAGCTGGACACCTACACCCAGCAGCGCATAGCCATCGTCGAGGAGTCCATGAGGTCACTGTTCCAGTCCGATAAGGTGAAGAGATGCAAGCTTACCGACTTCATGTGAAGCATTTAGAATTGCTAAGGAAAGTGAAAAGGATAAGGGTATTATAGGCCCTGGCGGGCCTGTTCAATGATCTTCAGCCGCCCATGACGGAGGCGAAGCTCATCATGCTGCTCGCAGGGGTGTTGCAGTATGGGCAGACCCAATCCTCGGGCAGGTCCTCGAAGGCAGTTCCAGGAGCGATCCCGTGCTCGGGGTCCCCCTTCTCCGGGTCATAAATATATCCGCAGATCGGGCAAACGTACTTGTCCATTTCCATCTTTGATCCTCCCTGTTGTCCTAGGTAGTTATTGATTTGTTTCAACATATATCTAAATTGTCCATGAATTTTTACACGGGGCTCGGAGATGGGGAAAACTGACTATGCTAGCTATACAAGTGAGCATTAATGAATAGAATGCGACATCGAAGCTGTTTATTATTTAAATGATCTAAAGAAAATTAAGAGGAAGTAAGGCGTTTAGCCCTCTATAAGGGTGCTGACATCCTCTCGGAAGTCATCGAACTTCTTCTCCAGGACCTCGAAGGCCTTGCGGAGGGTGTCGCGCGAGGACATGGACCCATCGGTCTCGAACTCGAAGATGAACTTCCTGTCATCACCGTGAATGCTGATAGCGTTCTTGATACAGGCATCCACGCAGGCGCCGCACAGTATGCAGGCCTCCAGGTTCGCGACCACGACCTTTCCGTCCTTCTTCTCCAGGACCCCCCGTGGGCAGACCTTGACGCAGTCCGCGGAGGCGTCGCACTTGCCGGGATCGATGGTCACTGTCGGATAATAGCGGTAGCCGCAACCGGAAGTGACCTGCCACTTGGCGTGGCGCTTGGCGGTGCCCAGCTCCGCCGAGGCGTAGATGAGCAACGCCTGCTTGGGACCCAGCTTCACTATGGGGATCAGCTCGTCCTTCACACGCAATTCCTGGCCGCCGAGCGGCTCCAGGTCTCCGGAGTACACGTCGCACGGCCCCTTCTTGTTGAGGGAGTACATGATGGTGCAGTTTGGGCACCCCTCGCCCTCGCAGGTGCACTTGTCCTTGAAAACATACAGGTCGGGGTCGGTGGGGATAGGTATGAGCCCCAGGCGGTGAGAGATGATCTCATCGAACAGCGGACTGACGCTCTCGCATTCCTTCCCGTCCTCGTCCCGGATGGGACCCAGGTGGAACTCGACGGTCTCGATTGCCATCTTGGGGACCTCGGTCATGAGCGTCCGCCTCAAAGCGTTCGCCATGTCGGGGCGTATGCCCGAGATTACGAACTTAGCATGGTTATCTGCCAGGTCGATGATCTTCAGGTCCATGTCTGCAACCTCAGACCCTCCGGCCTCTTCTGCCGCCCTTCTTCTTGGTCCCGTCGTGGGGGATAGGGGTCACGTCCTCGATGCGGCCTATCTTCATTCCGGCACGGGCCAGGGCCCTGATGGCGGCCTGAGCACCGGGACCGGGGGAGGTGGCCTTGTTCCCGCCTGGGGCGCGGACCTTGACATGGATCCCTTCGATGCCCTTCTCCTTGGCTATCTCCGCGACCTTCTCCGCAGCCCTCATGGCCGCGTAGGGAGAGGACTCGTCCTTGGCCGCCTTGACCACCATTCCTCCGGTGGCCTTGGTGATGGTCTCCGCACCCGTGACGTCGGTCAAGGTGATGATGATGTTATTGTAGCTTGCATAGATGTGCGCGATACCCCACTTTCCCATGTTCACTCCTCCTTGGACTCGGCGGCCAGGTCAGGAAGATCTGCTGGGGCGCCCTCATCTTCGACCACGTCTGCCGCGACCTTCTTCAGAACCTTCTCCACCTTCTCAAGCTGGGAGTTGACCTTATCCTCCACTATGGGTGCAGGGGCCTCCACGGGCCTCTCCTTCTGCACTCCGGTCCTGACAGGATGCATCTCGTTGGAGATGGGCGAGAGAGCGTTGTATGCGATCTTCTCCTCCTCGCTCCTCTTAACGATGTAACCAGGAATAGTGACCTTGCGCCCATCGATGGCGACATGGCCGTGCACGATGAGCTGCCTGGCCTGCTTGCAGGTGGCTGCTAGACCCTTCCTCTGAACCATGGTCTGGAGCCTGCGGTTGAGCACGGCTTCCGGAGTAAGACCGAGGACATCATCGAGGGTGCTTCCGTCCATGGGCAGGAGGCCCATGCGGCCGCACTTCTTCAGCAGGAGGCTCGCCTCCAGCTTGGCCTGTTCATCGTTCAAGCGAACGCGGGCCTGTAGCTGCTTGGACTGGTTCCTCAGGTTCCTGAGCACCGCCTGTGCCTTCCACAGCTCCCGCTTGCTCTTCAAGCCGAACGCATTGCATATCTCGGTCTCGGTCTTGATCCTCTCTCCTCTCCAGGGGTGAGAGGGAGCGTCGAAAGACCTCCGAGAGAACTTCGGATCTCCCATTTTAACACCTGCTCAATTGTTCCTTACTTCTTCTCAGAAGAGGGCGAGGAGCCAGGCTGCTGGGCCTTCTGCCTGCTGACCCCCATAGTAAGGCCAGTCCTTCCGTTGGACCGGGTCCTCTGACCACGAACCTTCTGTCCCTGCTCGTGCCTTACGCCCTTGTAGCATCTGATCATCTTCATACGGTTGATGTCGTCCTTCCTGACGATGTCAAGGTCCACGCCGAAGATGTGCATGTCCTCACCCGTCTCAACATCGTTCTGCCTGTTGACCGCCCACGAGGGAGCGAACTCGGGGTAGCTGGCGATGAGCTTCTCTATGGCATCGGTCTGGGCCTCGGACAGGTTACCCATCTTCTCGGAGGGCTTTATGCCGGTTCTCTTCGCGATTACGGCAGCGACCCTAGGACCCACGCCCTTGACGTTCTGGATGCCCATGAGGACGGACTTATTGCCGTCTATATCGCTGTTCATGATGCGGACTATGTAGCGGAAGTTCTCATCTACCTTCTTCTCTACAGGCTTCTCCGCCTTCTCCTTCTTCGCCTTCTCCTTCTTCTCGGCCTTTTGTGGTTTTTCCTGTCCTTCAGGTTGCGCCAAAGAGCTACCTCCAATGAAATTGAACGATTATCTCCATTCTATGAATATAGTTAATGGAGCGTCTCCCCTACACGCAAGTCCCTATTTAATCGTTTCCCTACGGCGAGACGCTCCCGCGTGCATTGCTGGAAGGGCTCCAGCGACACTCTCCCGGCGAGTGCCGGACCCTATTTGCGGGACAGGGCCGCCCTGACCATCTCAGGGGCCTTCTCTAGAGCGCCTGGGAGCTTCGAGGGGTCGCCGCCCCCGCCCTGGGCGAACTCCGGCTTTCCCCCACCGCCTCCCCCAACCAGCTTCATGATCTCCTTGAGAACGGGGCGGCAGTCGAGGGTGAGGTCCGCGGAGCGCGAAACAAAGAGCTTGGGGCTCTTGCTGGCCACTCCCAGGACGGCCACAACTCCAGGTCTGGACGTGAGAGACAGGGAGAGGGCCTGGGGATCCTCCCCCTCCTCGACCTGGTAAACCACGACCCGGACACCATCGACCGGCACCGCACGCGCCAGCAGGGCCTCGGCCATATTGTCGTTGAGGCGGGCGGTCAGCGCCTCCAGCCTCTTGCGGTCCTCCTTAATGTCGGCCAGCAGCTTGATGGCCGCCGGCAGGACCGACTCCCGGTTGACGTTGAGCTTGTCGGCGAGGGCATCCACGCAGGCCTTGTCCGACTGCATGCCCGAGACCGCGGCCAGGCCGGCAGAGTACTCTATTCGGACAACGCCGTCCTGTATGCGCTTGGTGCGCAGGATGCGGATAGGTCCCACGCGGGAGGTTCGGTCGCAGTGCAGGCCTCCGCAGGCCTCGACATCGACACCGGTGGTGTTCACCACCCGGATGATCCTCCCAGGGACCACCCCCCCCTGGTACAGGCGGAAGCCGAACTTGGCCTCGGCCTCATCTCGGGGCATGAACCTAATCTCGACTGGATGGTCCTCCAGCACCACCTCGTTGCAGCGCCTCTCAAGCTGCTCCCGCTGCTCCTCGGAGAGGTTCTCGTAATGGGTCACGTCCAGACGGGCCTCGTCCACGCTCTTGTGGGCCCCCGTCTGCCAGATGTGGTTGCCCAGCATGGTGCGGGCGCTGCCGTTGATGATGTGGGCGGCGGTGTGGTGGCGCATGAGCTGCCTGCGGCGGGACTCGTTTATGGCGCAGACGACGATGTCCCCCTCTGATATGGAGTGATCACCGTCGAGGTAGTGGAGGATGGTGTTCCGTACCTTCTGGACGTTTATCACCCCGATGCCGTTCATGGTCCCGTAGTCCGGTTCCTGCCCTCCGCCCTCAGGGTAGAAGTAGGTGTGATCCAAGACCACCGCACCGTTGATCACCGCGGACACCCGGGCCTCGAAGGCCATGACCTCGGGGTCGTCATAGTAGGACATCTTGGTCTCGGGCATGTTCTCGGGGAACTCCTCCTCCTTTACCCTCTCCTCGACCACCTCGGTGGCCTCATGCCGCTTTGCGACCTGCATATAGAAGTTATCAGGTATCTCCACCGGCACGTCAGAGAACTCCTTGACTATCTCAGGATTGAGCCCGTGGGAGTCGTACAGCTCGATGAGCTTCTCCACGGTTATGGGAGCCCCCTTGAGGTCCCTGGTCATCCTCTGGACGATGGAGCGGCCACGGTCCAGCGTCTCATAGTAGCGCTGCTCCTCCACCTTGACCAGGTTCATGATGTCCTCCCGGTTCTCCACCAGCTCCGGGAAGTGCGGAGAGAAGTAGTCGATCTGCATCGCCACAATGTCCGCGAGGGGCATCTTCAGGTCAAGGGCGCGTATGGAGCGCAGAGCCCGGCGAACCAGCATTCGTGCGAAGTAGCCCTCGCGCACGTTGGACGGGACCACGCCGTCATTGAGCATGAACGCCAGGGCGCGGCTGTGGTCGCAAATGACGTAGATGTTCTCCATGGGGCCCACGTTCGCCAGCAGCTCGTCGTAGGAGATGCCCAGTCGGTCGGCGGTCCTCTGGCGCAGGTCGCGGACATCGGCCGCGGTC
>MVRB01000222.1 GCA_002067635.1 Methanomassiliicoccales archaeon PtaU1.Bin030
ACCGAATACTGTGGGTGTGACTAAGAGATTTTGTGGTACGCCGATGACGGAAGGCGATATTAACCTTTACTAACGAGGAGGTCGTGAAGAGGAGTGTAAAAGGACCTATGTGTCCTTCCGATAGAACATAGGAACATCGACCTGATCCTCCCGAAACTAATTTGTAGCCGTTCCTCCTCCGAAATGGTCCGGCCTTACCTTCATGCGAAAGTAATACCGAGATCTAGGCGCGGAGCTGCTTATCACGCAATCGAATGTCGAACCAACCAAACGCCCCTTCTCACAAAGGTATTTTGGAGAGAAGACCCTCATAGCGTTCATCGCCCTACTGAGCGCCTTCATCCCTTTATCGACCGACCTTTACCTTCCAGCCCTGCCCAGCATGATGGAGCAATACCAGGTGACCGAGGGCGTCTTGAACCTGACCCTGATCGTGTTCTTCATCTTCTACGGTCTGGGCACCCTGTTCTGGGGCCCTCTCAGCGATAAGTATGGCCGAAGACCGGTCCTGTTGACCGGCCTAGGCATATATATTGTGGCCAGCTTCTTGTGCTCCTGCTCCGGCGGTATTGCCGAGCTGATCCTCTTCCGAAGCTTCCAGGCCGTAGGGAGCGGTGCGGTTACGGCCGTCGCTACGGCCATGGTGAAGGATGTATTCGGGGGGAGACGCCGGATCGTGGTCCTAGCCACGGTGCAGTCGATGATGCTTATCGCGCCTGCGGTCGCCCCGGTACTGGGGGCTATGCTCCTCGAGGTGACCACCTGGCAGGGCGTGTTCCTGGCGCTCACCGGCATCGGGACGGTGGCCCTGGGCGGCGCGCTGCTCTTGACCGAGACCCTGGAAACAAGATTCACAGGTACGGTCATAGGCGCATTGGGGAGGTTGGGGTTGCTGTTGAAGAACGGGCGTTTCACGACCATGTTGGCCCTCTTCTCGCTCACCAGCGTATCGTCCATGGCGTTCGTCGCCTCCTCCTCCTACATCTACGTGGCGGGCTTCGGCCTGGATGAGCAAGGCTACAGCTACTTCTTTGCCTTGAACGCCATGGGCCTGATCTTTGCTCCGGTGGCGTTCATCTTCCTCTCCCGACGCTATGACATCAGGCCGATCATCACCGCCAGCTACATCGTCATAGGCGTTGCAGGCCTATCGGTAATCGCCTTCGGCAGCACTGGGCCCTTGGCATTCGCCATCGCCTTGCTCCCGGCGACCTTCTGCGGCAGCCTCATCCGTGCGCCCGGCACCAACCTCATGCTGGAGCAGCAGCGTCGGGACACAGGTTCCGCCTCCTCCCTCATCTCCTGCTCGAGCGTGCTCCTAGGGAGCGCCGGAATGTCCTTCATATCATTGGGATGGAGCGACGTCATCCTCGTCCTTGGCTGCCTCAATGCCATCATCGGCCTCTCCTGCCTCATCATTTGGTCGGCCATTTCCAGGAAAGGCGGTTAGCTCGCTCGGCCTCATCTAGAAGTCATGGTAATCCGCTGCTGTTTCGAGATGGAAAGCTCACCGCGAACTCGGGTCCAGCCGTCTCCTCATGTAAGGGACCAGGCCGCCCGAGCCAAGGACGTCCATTAGGAACGATGGGAGAGGCGCGAAGTGCACCTCACCGCCCCTGCACTGGTTCCTTAGGGTGCCTGTCCCCAGGTCCAGCTCCGCTATGTCCCCGTTGTTCAGAATGCGCCCGGCCTCGGGGCAGATGATGACGGGCAGGCCTACGTTTATAGCGTTGCGAAAGAAGATGCGGGCCACGCTACCGGCGATGACGGCGCTGACCCCCGCGGACCGCAGGGCTATCGGGGCCTGCTCGCGTGAGGAGCCGCAGCCGAAGTTACGGCCGGCCAGGATGATGTCGCCCATCTGCACTCCTTTGGCGAAGAGTGGGTCCAGGTCCTCCATGGCATGCGCTGCCAGATGCTTCGGGTCATAATTGTCCAGGTACCTCCCGGGGATGATCAGGTCGGTGTTCACATGGTCGCCGTACTTCCAGACCTTGCCGCTTATCATCCTATGGCCTCCTGGGGTCGGTGATCTCTCCCCTGAGCGCGCTCATGGCGACTGTCTCCGGTGAGGCGAGGTAGACCTCGGCATCGGGGGACCCCATCCTCCCCCGGAAGTTACGATTGGTGGTAGAGATGCATCTCTCCCCTGATGCCAGAAGCCCCTGGTGCCCACCAAGGCAGGGGCCGCACCCCGGGTTCAGTATTATCGCCCCAGACCTGGCCAAGGAGGCCAGGATCCCCTTATGGGATGCATCGATGTATATCTCTCGGGATGCGGGCACGACGATCAGCCGGACATCTCTTGAGACCTTCTTCCCCCGCAGTACAGCCTCCGCTGCCGCCAGGTCCTCCAGCCGACCGTTGGTGCAGGATCCTAGTACCGCCTGGTCTATCTTCAAACCCTCTACCTTGCGCACCTCCACGACATTGTCGACCTGATGTGGGCAGGCCACCTGTGGCTGAAGGTCCTCAACGTCCATCTCCACCTCCTCGTCCGCTTCCGAGCTGTGGTCCCAGAACGTTGGCTCACAGCCCTGTAAGGTTCGCTGAGAGAGCCAGTCGTAGGTCTTGCGGTCAGGCGGGCACACACCGGCCTTGGCCCCCATCTCGATGCTCATGTTGCTGAGGACCATTCGCGAGGCTATGCTCATGCGGCTGATGGTGTCACCGACGAACTCCACGCACTTGTAGTCCGCCCCATCGGCGCCCAGGGCGCCTATGATGTGAAGTATCACGTCCTTGGAGCTGACATGAGGAGGCAACTTCCCCCGAAGATGGATGCGCATGGTCTCCGGCACCTTAAGCCAGATCTCACCCGTGGCCCATACGGCGGCCATTTCCGTAGCCCCGATGCCGGTGGCGAAGGCCCCCAGGGCCCCATAGGTGGTGGTATGGGAATCGGTACCCACTATGAGCATGTTAGGCAAGACGTGGCCCTTCTCGGGCAGAACCTGATGGCATATGCCCTCTCCGAGATCATAGAAGAAGGGGAGTGAGCTGGAACGGGCGAAACCTCGGACCTCCTTGTGACCCTCGGCGGTCTTTATGGTGTTCGCAGGAATCCGGTGATCAAAGAGCACCACCACTTTGCGGGGGTCCCAAATCCTCTGCCCGCCCATCTCTCGGAAAGACCTCAGGACTAGAGCTGAGTTCTCGTGCGACATCGCGAGGTCGACCCTGGCGTTGACGATGTCCCCAGTCTCCGCGGCCTCTCCGCTCGCCCTGGAGAGGACCGTCTGGGCAAAGGTCTTGGCAACCATCAGCCCATTCAATTAACAAGTAACTTAAAACCCTATCGCCATCCGTTGCAGTAGAACCGTCACATCGTGTCTGAGCATATGAGAACAAGCATAGGGGCTGCCCTGCATTTTTCTTCAATAAAAAATAATTTATAAATTGATTACCTCCGAAAATGGACAGGAAGGATGCCATTTCTCGTAATAAAGTTTGCATATTGCGCAATTCATCTACGATTGTCGAAGTGATTATTCGATAAGGATTTATACGGATTCACAATACCTTACCATAGGTTAGGGAGAATATCGCATGGAGGAAACGATACCACCCAAGCAGGCTGGGAATCTCCAGGATTATGAGGCCGCACTTAAGGAGTTCACTTGGTCCTCGGTCGACAAGGAGTTCGACTGGTCCAAGGGAGGAGCCTACAACGTAGCCCGTGAGGCCATCGACCGGCACGCCCAGAACTGGAGGAAGAACAAGATCGCTCTGTACTCGATCACCGCTACCAACGAGGTGCGGAAATATACCTTTGGGGAGCTTTCCGAGCTGACGGGACGATTCGCCTCCGGGCTGGAAAAGCTGGGGGCGGTTAAGGGCGACCGCATCTTCGTGTTCCTGGACCGGACCTCGGAGCTGTACATCGCCATGATAGGCATCACCAAGATGGGGGGCATATCGGGTCCCCTGTTCTCCGCGCTAGGACCGGAAGCCGTGAAGGACCGGGCCCTTGACAGCAGCGCCAGGTTCTTCATCACCTCCCCATACCTGTACAAGAGACTGGAGCCTGTACTGGACGACCTGGTGGATGTGGAGAAGTTCATCATTGTGGGCGACAACGAGGGGCTGGGTGAGAAGACCGTGAAGTTTGAAGAGGTCATCGGGTCCGGCGATCCCAACTACCAGGCCGTTAACATGGCACCCACCGATCCCTATATCATCCACTATACCTCCGGGTCCACAGGAAAGCCAAAGGGGGTCCTGCTCGGCCATAAGTCCATGATCCAGCAGTGGTACACATCCCGGTACGTCCTTGACCTTAGGGAAGAGGACACTTACTGGTGCACCGCCGACCCCGGATGGGTCACAGGCACATCGTACGGCATTTTCGGACCATGGTTCCTGGGAACGACCCTTATATCCTACGAAGGACGGTTCGATGCGAGGACCTGGTATAGCATAATTCAGAACTACGGGGTCACCGTTTGGTATACTGCCCCCACAGCACTGAGGATGCTGATGAGGGCAGGCGACGACCTGGTAAGGGAATTCAACTTCTCCAAGCTTCGTCATGTTTGCTCGGTCGGCGAGCCTCTGAACGCAGAGGTTGTGCGATGGGGCATGAGGGTGCTGGATCGTCGCATCCACGATACCTGGTGGCAGACCGAGACCGGCGCCCAGCTCATATGCAACTACCCCTGCATGGCCATCAAACCGGGATCGATGGGCAGGCCCATTCCGGGCGTCATCGCCGCGGTGGTGGACGAGAACGGAGTTGAGGTCCCGCCCAAGAAGGAAGGTTTCCTGGCCCTACGCCCAGGATGGCCCTCTATGATGCTGGGCATCTGGAGGAACACCTCCAGGTTCAAGGAGTATTTCCGGGTCCCGGGCTGGTACATAGCCGGTGACCAGGCCTACAAGGACGAGGACGGGTACTTCTGGTTCCTGGGCCGTGCGGACGATGTCATCAAGACCTCCGGCGAGAGGCTGGGGCCCTTCGAGGTGGAGTCCGCCCTGATAGAGCATCCGGCGGTGGCCGAGGCCGGTGTCATCGGCAAGCCGGACGAGCTGCGCGGCGAGATAGTGAAGGCGTTCATCACCCTGCGGCCGGAGCACAAGCCTTCGGAACAGCTCAAGGAGGACATCAGCAAGTTCGTCAAGACGAGGCTGGCCTATTACGCCTACCCACGGGAGATCGAGTTCGTGGACAGCCTTCCCAAGACCCGCTCCGGTAAGATCATGAGGCGGGTGCTCAAGGCGAAGGAGCTCGGACAACCTCTCGGAGATCTGTCCACCCTCGAAGATTGAGCAAAGAAACCTCTTCGCTTTCCTCTCCTATTTCTTTTTACTTCTGTTATTGAGGTCTTTGAGCTGTTGGTATCGGCACAAGAATAGGGACCAACGAGGCTACCATCATCACAGCGAGATAATGAGAGCGAGAAATGGGCCAAATGAACATGTTGGGGTTTGTTTAAAAGATTTGGGCCTTCGACCTACAGGAGCTCTTTGGGCACCTTGGTGAACAGTTCCTTCCAGGAAACGAAGCCTATCATCTTACCGTCATTATCCACCACCGGCAATCTGCGAACGTTCTTCTTGTTCATAATGCCGAGCGCCTCTGATACCTTCATGGTCTCAGGCACTGTGTGGACTGGAGAGCTCATCACCTCAGATACCTTCAGGTGGAGGAACTTGGATTGGTTTGTCAGGTAGTGCCTCAGGACGTCCCGCTCAGTGAAGATCCCGATGACCTTGTCGTTCTCGTCGATGACGATCACGCTACCCTGGTCGTGCTCCACCATAAGCTCTATGGCGCTGAGGACCGAGTCGTCCGGCGCCACCACCTCGATTTTCCTGGTCATATAATCCTTAACGAGAGCGGACATAGTATCTCATAACATAATGTGGTGGGCGATTCATATACTAATGGGTCGTCTTGGCATTGACCATTGTGAGGGCCCACGATATTACAGTATGATTTACGAAATATTGAACGCGATGAACGTGAACAGGAGGCGGGTGAGAGGCCATCTGCTCCGACCAAGGGCGGCACACGCACAGCATCATTGAAAGGTTCCGCACCGCTTCGACCTCCTTGTCGGAAGCTATTCATAGGCCTTCAGGTTCCTTCGCGCATAAGTCTCGACATCGAACCTACGGCCTAGGCCAGCACGGGACATGTACCTAACGGTACCGAAGATGTTCCTTTCCTTCCAGGGGCGGTCGTGAAGCCCTCCCACGCTCCATAGTATCCCCACATACCCATTGGGATCGCGTCCGTCCAGCTCATACTTATCGTTCAACTTTATCAGCCACTCGACCGCCGTTCTCGGTGTTGGCGACCACTCCAGCACCTTCTTCGCCCAGTACATGCGGAGGTAGCCGTGCATCCTTCCCTGGGACACCATCTCCTTCTGCATCGCGTTCCAGAGGTCGTCCTCGGTCTCTCCTGCCTCCAGCTCCTTAAAGGAGTAGAGGGGCTCTCGGGGATCCTGCGCATGTTTCTCCAGGGTACGGCGTGACCATTCAGGGAGGCCCTCGTAACGATCGTGGTCCTGGTTATAGAAGCAGAAGTTATCGCTGAGCTCCCTCCTGACTATCAGCTCTTCCAGGAAGGCCTCCTTGGCAGCTTTGGAGGAGCCGGACCTATGTACCTCCAGTGCCACCCTCTGAGGGGATATGCATCCGAAGTGCAGATAAGGAGAAAGGCCGGATTGGCCGTAACGGAGGGGGTCGTTGCGATCTTCAGGATAATGCTCCAGCCGATGGTCTATGAATGTCTGGAGCGTCTTTTCTCCCGCCTTCCGCCCGGGCCCTACCTGCACCTCCTTCACCGTACGGTCTATGTCCAGAGACCTTAAGGTCGAGCTTACGTCCCAGCCCGGTGCCTCCTTGGCAGGATAAGGATGACGGATGACCTGTGGCAGGTCGTGAAGATACTTCTCTATGAGCCCCGCCAGCTTAGGGCGCAGCGTCCTTGCTGCCCACTCCTGTTTAGGAGAGGCTACCCAGCATGGAACGATATTGTGGGTATCGACCTCTCTATGAGGGAAGGTGGTCGATGTCCGCACCAGATCCTTCCATTCCTTCTTGATCCTCAGGGGATCGAAGTCCTCGACCACCAGGGCCGGACGCTGCTCCCGGAGGAAGTGGATGAGGGCCGTTGGCCCGCCGGGCAGGAGATGGAACGGAATGTCCAGGACCGATAGGTCCCTCTCCACCTCCTTCAGGCCACGCAGCATGAACCCGTACTGCCGAAGTGTGGCCCCCAAAAAGGAGGGGGACAGGGAGAAGGCCACCACCAATGGACGCCGCATCCGAACGGCCTCCTGCTGGGCGAACGCCAGGGCATGGTTGTCGATGCACCGCTGATCACGGCTCATCCAGTATACGACCGGGCCTTCCCCGGCCGCCCCCTGCTTGACGTCCCGGACCCGTGAGAGGTCCATGCACAGGTATCTGTCAGCCATGCTATTGAACTATTCACCGTACACCGAACCACTCTGCCTCCCCCTTCAGGCGATGGTAGTGCGGGTCGATCGCCAAGATTGCGGCCGCCATGACCGTCCCCAGAATCATTATGATAAAGTTATCGAACATGATGGCGGCTAGAACGGACAATGCTATCATTCCTGCCGCGGATAGCCACCTAAGCCTGCGACGGCGCACAGCCTTGCGATAGTCAACAAGGAACCTTTCCGTGGTCTCAGGTGATGTGAATACGGACGCAAAGATGGCCGAAGAGTACAGGGTGGCCTCGTACATGGCGTCTTTTGCATTCCTGCGGGGTCGGACCTTGATCACGCATTTCCTAACGAAGTCAGGACTGCTTACGGCCATGTCCATCCCCCTGACCACCGCCTCCAGGGGAGGGTCCATCCTGGCGATGGCCTCTTCCCGGGAGTCATGCGATAAGAACATAAAGCCGGTGTGCACGCTCTTGTCCTGAACGTAGTGAAGGGCTCGACCCATTGACCTCATCGCCCAGTAGTAGTTGCCCTGAAGATAGGCCCTCCGGGCCATCCAGGCAAGGCCCATCACCGTACCGGTATGTGGATGATGATGAGGTGCGCGTACCACATATCCCTTCCCGTGCTTGCCTAACTGGAGAAGGGGGTCTGGTCTTTTGTCGGGCTCCACCGAACCGTCGCTTAGCGCTCTCTCGAGGTCATAAGGCAGGCTCAACTCCTGAGATATGGCCCGAGCAATGGCCCTATGGCTCTTCCATTTCATCCCATCCCTGGACCTGTGTAGTGGCAGGTGCTATTTAAGCGAATGAGGGACCTGGCCGAATTCACCCTTGAACTGCTTCGATCTGGATGGTCTCAGGTTGTTCCGCTTATCCGACCTTCATCGCCTTGTGAGAGCACGATGATCGCAGTGACCGCCCATCGAACCATTGAAGAACCATCGACTGCGTATCGTTCACTGTGCCACTGCAGCATCTGTTCTCGAAGCGGGACGTGAGAACCTATCCGAAGTCACCAGTGGACATGGTATTGACCGGAGTGCGCACGTTCCTCCGTCAGGCCCATTTCCAGACCTATGATGCTAATCCTCAGCAGGTGCATGGAGAGCAGTACTTCCACAAACTTGGCCTGCGGAGGGCTGTGGACGTTTGGGTCAATCCCAACGGAGATGGGTCGATCGTTACCCTGGACATTTCCGCGACCTTGGGCGATCCCGAAACGGCCGTTGGACTTCTAGGGGCCGTCATATACTTGCCCTTAGCAGTGGCCGTGGGGGCGGTGTCCTACCTAGATTATGAGCGGGACGCTACGTCGCTCCTAACCTCATTATGGAATTACTTGGATAATATGGAGGGGCGGCCGCCCTCTTCCGGGCTCGAAGCCACCCTCCGTTGCAGCAACTGCGGATTGAGCCAGGATCATGACTCAAGGTACTGTAAGCGGTGCGGAGCGCAGGTCCGTCCGTGACCTGGCTAAATCAATGTCTGACATTTATCTGACAACTTTTATAAGCAAGGACCAACATTCAATTAACTATGTCTCAGGATGGGAAAACAAGCGTAGGCCTTAGCGGTCAAACCGTGGGGTTTGTTACCATCGCGGTAGGGTTCGCCATCATAGTTGCCTACTATATGACTGATAGCTTTTTGCTGATAATTCCGGTCACCCTCATAGAGGTCGGATTCTACGGTCTGGCAATGGGGGCTTTCGGAGAGCTGCGCGGTTCCCGGTCGAGCGCCGGTGGCATTAAATGGGGGACCGATCCCGCATACACCATGTTCTGGGGTAGTCTGCTAGTGCTTGTAGGCACCCTGTGGCTGGTAAACGTGGCTTGGCCCAACAACCTGCCTGCCCTCGCCGCTGCGTTCCTGATATGGTTCGGTGTGGCTGTGATGCTGCTCACCAGGAAGGGTGCGTCCAAGGTCCAGGTCTGGTAATCCAATACAGGTAATGGTACGGGTGCGCTGGGGGCCTATGCCCCTGGGACTATCGCATCCCAGCCCCCGTGCCATAAAATTTCCTTGAGCTATCTGGGATGCTTCTTACCTGTCGTGTGTCGTTCTATGCGAACGATGAAAAGCCTTTTATCGCTCCCAAATCGTGCGGTGTGGAGGTGGAAATGAACATCAAGGAACGTGTGACATTATTCTCCGTTATCGCTGCAGTGCTCCTAACGACGACAAAGCTCACGGTGGGGGCCTACACCAACAGCCTCGGTATCATATCCGAGGCCCTCCACTCCGGCATCGATCTCATCGCCGCGGTGATGACCTTGTTCGCGGTGAAGGCCGCGGCGCGTCCTCCAGACGAGGACTACATGTACGGCCACGAGAAGGTGGAGTCCCTATCCAGCTTGGGAGAGGTCGTCCTTCTGTTCATCACCGCGGCCTGGATAGTCTACGAGGCCGTCAACCGGCTGGCGTTCGGTGCTCCCCATCTGAACCTGGGGTGGTCGGCCCTGGCGGTCATGCTTCTGTCGGTGATCGTGGACTTCACGCGGTCCCGGGCTCTCCTGAGCACGGCGAAGAAGTACAAGAGCCAGGCCCTGGAAGCGGACGGTATCCACTTCTCCACCGACCTGATCTCCTCGGTGGTCGTCATCATCGGCATCCTGCTGACCATGGGCGGTATGAACGACTTCGACTCCTACGCGGCTCTGGGAGTGGCCGCGGTGACGGTCTTCATCGGTTACCGCTTGTTCAAAAAGTCCGTACGCACCCTGTTGGACGGGGCGCCTACGGGCATATCGGTAAAGGTAACTGAGGAGATCTTGGCCGTCCCTGGTATACACCGAGTGGATCGTGTCCGGGTGAGGGAATCGGGACCCCGTACGTTCATCGAGGCCACCGTACGCATCGACCAGTTCATCACCCTGGAGCAGGGCCATCGCCTCACTGATATCGCAGAGGACCGGATCAAGGCCGCGATTCCGTCATCGGATGTCATCCTTCATGCCGAGCCTATCTGCCTGGAGGATGCCACCTTGGAGGACCGCATCCGTGCAGAGGCCTCCACCATGGCCGAGATAAAGAGCGTGCACAACATAGCCTTCACCGAAGGTCACTCGGGGCGCGTGGTGGAGCTGCATATCGAACTCGACGGAGACCTTACGGTGAGGGCGGCGGATGAGCTTGCTAGGAAGCTGGAGGACAAGATAAAGGCCCTGGATCCATGCATCCACCTCGTCGCCTCTCACATCGAGCCAGTGGGATGCCCCGCCTGCCAGGGAGAGGCCTCGGAGATAAAGCAGGAGATCGTGGAGAAGACCCTGAGCAAGCTCGCCTCCCAGTTCCCGGAGGTGTTGGCATGCCGGGACCTGCATGTGCATGATACCAAGAACGGGCTGCGGGTTTTCCTTTGCTGCCAGTTCGACCCCCAGATGAGCGTGGCCAGGGCCCACGAGCTGGTCCATATCCTCGAAGGCCATATCCGGTCCCAGCATGAGGAGATAGAGAACGTGAACATACGCCTGGAACCTTGCTGCCCCTTCGGCCCAAAGGGCGAACAGGGGCCCAGCGGGGATTATAAGGGAACGTTGTCGTGAAGGCGCCGGGACATTTCCGCGGCCACCTCCCCTATGCTGCTGCCTTCCTTCACCCTACGGTCCATGAGCTCCGCCACGCTCCCCTCCTCTATCCGCCTCCTGATGAGAGGCAGGTAGTTCAGCTCCTCGGCGGTGGCGGATGCCTCGGCCTTAGCTAGAAGGCGTCGAAGATCCGCCCTGCAAGATTCTGTACCACGACGGATGGCCTCTTCGGTCATCTCATACAGTGAGCCTTGGTCCTCCTCCAGGTGCAGGTCAGCGCGCAGAAGGGCAAGGACCAGGGCGGTGATCGCCATGTCCGAGCGAAGGCATTCCTGCTCGTCCACCGCCTTCAGCTCCAGGCACTCCCTGTGGGGCCGAACGATGACACCCCGGGAATCGACCCACTCATGACATAGATCGTCTCCGCCCACCGCCCGCAGGTCCATGTAGACGGACTCGAGGATGTCCTCATGGTCCTTCCAGCGGTCCAAGCGCTCCGGGATCAGTCCGTTGCAGATCTTCGGCACGCGGGATTGGTTCCTCTTGTAGTATAGCAGGCGGTTGTCCATGATGCCGGTGCGCCGACCTTCCACGAACGGGGATGAGGCGGTGATCGCCACCATGAATGGTATGAGAGAGCGGAGGCGGTCGAACATGCGGACCATCCTATCCTCGCTACCGTAGTGAACGTTGACCTGCAAGGCCTGGATGTTCAACCAGCCGTGCTGCCGCAGGCCGAAGACGCGTTCATAGGCATCGTATATCTCTTTGTCCTCATGGTCCCACACCTCAGTCTGGTCCAGGGTCAACAGGGGATGCATGCCCAGACCCAGAAGGCTGTAGCGATGCCCTGTGGCATCATGAAAGCGCATCATGCCATCATAAATCGCTTTCTCCATCGCAGAGATGCTGGTATGAGGGGCAGAGGGCACGAATTCGACAACATGCTTCTGGAGCTCCTTGCTTACGTTGATGGGCCCGAGGTTGAACTCGTTGACGATCTTGCCATGAATCCCTTCTATGATCGTGTCAACGATGGGGAGAGGGCGAAGATCAGCGTTGTTCACCGAGTATTCGTGCTCAGTTCCGACGGTCGTCGTTGAACACCTCGCTAAGAGGGTACTCAGCGACCTTGACGGTGTCCGGTTCCTCCACCCTGCATACGCTCTGCAGCTCTTCTGGGGGAAGGGCCCTGACCAGATGCCGTATGTTCTGAACGGCCAGCTCGAACTGCTCTTCATAGGCCGCACGGTCGCTCTTGAGGAACGCAACCAGGTCGCAGATACGTTCCTTCTTGAGGTGGATCTCCAGCTTTCCATCGCAGATGTCAAATGTGAACGGTCCGGCCACACATGTCTCCGGTTTTACCTGCTGGATGCGACAGCGCCCGTCCTTGTAGCCAACGCAGAAGCCCGTTGACTTGCAGTCCAGCATACGATGTTCTCGGAAAATGATCTCATCGAACGTCACGCCGTTCTCGATAAGGATGGATATGCGCTCCTCGGTCAAGGGTGGCCTTGCATAATAGCAGCATCTTCCACCGCACTTGTCGCATATCTTCGTGAGCAGGTCCATGGTCATCTGGTTCATGTCAGAGCACCTTCAATGGAGGCCCCTTTAGAAATCGTGGGACCCTAGCTGCGAACGGATAATGATGATGGTCGGACATGTGCATCGGGGGTGATCGGCCGCTAATCCTAAAGATGGTATTTAGACGTTTGGAGGCCGACCTCGACCAGGGATAAGAAGCGGGTCCGAACACGCTGCTGGAAGATCAGGCTTACATGGTGTCCTAGAGCGATCCGCTTGACAAGGCGGTAAGCTCCGTAGGACTCTTCCCTGGCCCTCCCATGATATCCCTGAGCAGGCCCCGCCAGGCATCTAGCTCCTCATCCATGCGACCGGTGATCTTGATCATCTCGGCCACATAGTCGGTATGGAACCTTTCCCTGAACTTCTCCACCTCCTCAACCTCTTCCGCTGAAGGGCTCCAGCTCTCGAAGAGCAGTGAGGTCATGGCCACGTCCGCCAGGTAGTCCCCGCGTACCGCGCCTCCCCACCTGAATATTATAGGGCCGTCGATGGATACCAGTATGTTGTACGGCATGTAAGCCATATGGCAGGTCCAATCGCCTCCTGGCATCCGGGCCAGTCTTTTCCGCAGGGCTTCCCTCTCGCCCTCGGTCAGGTCCCACCGCTGTGATATATGCTCATTCAGTCTATCTTTCACGGAGGGGAGCTCAGGGACCTTGTGCAGATAGATCTCGTGCTGAGTGTATGCAAAGAAGAGGGCCAGTCTGTGATACCAGGTGGGATTGTCTATGGTCCACTTGGTGAAAGTGGGACCCACAACCGTGTCGAGCACCAGCCCCAGTCTTCCGTCGATCTCCTCGATTTCGTGAACGTAGGGGGTTTCCATCCCATACTGCCGCATCAACAGGGTGATATCCCTCTCCTGCTCAACGACCGAACGAGGCGTCCCCGCCGGGAACAGCATGGCCAACCTGTTGCCCCCCACATCCCTCAGCTCATAATCCCTTCCAACCAATAACATGCTCACACCCTCTTGACAGGGCCCGACTAAAGACCCAATCGAAAAGGTATGCGTCTTCGCGACCTTATCATTCCTTCGCACGAAAGTATAGCAGGTTCATCATTTTCCATACTTTGACGTGACCCTCAAACATCAACACGGGCCATCCATCTTGAACGAGAAGCTTCATGGAAAGTTCCATGGACGAATGGGGCCGAAAGATAGGTCGGCGGTGGGCAGGATCTCCCCTGGCTCAAATCTCCTTATGCTGCTGTACTGCTTTCACCGTAGCCTCATCGTAACCTTCACCTCCACGCTGGAATGGGAGTCTCCAGACAGAGACCGCACCTCCTACCAGGGCAATCGCCGCTAAGCCCAGAAGGACAATGGCCGCGATGGTGGCCGCATCCACTGATGCCGAGGGAAGAGCCCTTGTCCCCTCCCCATCGGAAGTGTCGGAAGTATACTCTTGATCAGCCTCGTTCCATGGGGGCGGAGGACCCGGATGGGCTGCCAGATATAACACTACGATCATTGCCATCAGGCACACAAAGCTCGAGGATATCAGGATAACTATCTTTGTTCGGTCATTGGGATTGAGTATGTCGCGGGACTTCCATGTCAGGGCGTAGTACACGAAGCCGTGGTCCTCGGTCCGTGACACTAAACCCCCCTCCTCGAGCTTCTTGAGGTGGCGGTGCACTGCGGCCTTGTCTATCCCCAGCAGATCGGCCAGTTGGGAAACGGTCCTGCGGTTGGTCTCCAGCGCCTTCAATATCTCCAGCCTGGTATCGGATGCCAGGGCGAACAGCGAACGCCTGTCGAGCTCCACCTTCATCGCATTACCCTGGAGGGAAAGGGCCTTCGGGGCCTTGAATCCTGGTACCTCACTACATCCTCGTTTCGTACCAACCATAGTAGCTCTGCCCCTCGCTGTAGATCAGGGAACCTAGGGAGGTGAGAGATGGGAGGGAGTTGGCCTTCACAGTGGTATCCGAGATGGTGTACAGGACATCACCGATGTACAGGGAACGGGTCACGGTGGCATCCTTGTGTGTTATCGCCCCGATCTGATCGATGCCTGTCTCCCCCACCTCTAGGACCAGTCCCACCGACCATGGGCGCTCGTAGGTCCAGTACTCCGCCCCTCCGGAGTACGGGTTGAAGGTCACGGGGATCACCAGTAAATTCCTGGCGGCGTCGTAGAGCACTGCCCTGTGGTCGTATTGCGCAGCTGAGTAGGAGTAGCCCTCGACCAGGTAGGTATCTATCTCTCTCATGTTCCCTGGGTCGCTGACGTTGTACAGTGAGACCTTCACGGAGCCGTTCTCGAAGCCGATGCCCAGAAGTCCGTTCCCCACCATCTGCAGGTAAGTGGACGCTCCCGGGACCTTCAGCTCGCCCATGACCACAGGGTCGTCCTCGGACAGGTCGATGATGAAGAGAGGGTCGACCTGCCTGAAGGTGACCATATAGAGGCGGTCGTCCAGATAGCGGGTGGAGTAGATGCTCTCCCCCGCTGCTATTCCCTCAAGGGAGCCGACCTCCCTCAGCGTCATGTCCAGGATGTGGACCTGGTTGTCGGTCTCCTCGCCGTGCGAGGTGGTGGCCATGCGGAGCCTCCCGTCCTTTTCGTCCAATGCGAACTGGTTGAGGGGAGCCCCCTCAACGGACCCCTGTGCACTGAGGGTCATCCGGGTCCCGTCGACCGCGATCCGATATATGGTGGTGGTCAGTGAGCCTTGTGCTGTTGTGAACAGGCCAGAGGAAGCCCCTTCCCACCGTGGCATGGTGAGATATAGTGAGGTAGCGGACATGTAACACACCGAGGAGGGGCCTGCCAGGGCTGTGAGGTTGCTCCTGCTTCCGTCGACGACGTCCAATGCTAGGACGTTCACGAAGGAGGACACGGATGGGCATGCGGGATCGTAGCAGATGGAGGTCGATGCCACGTCCTCGGTGCCGTGATCGCTCAAGACCTGCGGTACGATGATGTCACCACCTGAAAGCACGCTCTGCTCGGTAATAAGGTAGACCACGCTGCCCACCATCCTGGAGGATATTGGGTGACCGGTGATCCCGCCCAACAGCACCTTGGTGGGGTTGTATGGGTCGCTCACATCGTATATCTGGATGCAGGTTCGGGAGGAGTGGTACGGGTAGATGTATGATAGGGATATGTCCTCGCCTGGATATGAGCTGCCTGTGGGGCCGCTCGAAATCTCAAAGTCGCTATAGATGACTACCAGCAGATCCTCATGGAGGTAGAGGCCCTGGATGGTGACGTTGGCGCTGCTTCCGATCTCCACGTAGGTGGTGTTCGATAAGGAGGGCATGGTGTCGATCAGGTGCACCTTGTTCCGCTCTGCTATGAATAGGGTCCTCCCGTCAGTCTTGACCAGGTCGCTCTCGTCCACGCCATCGACCTGCACGTTCGTCCGGGAATAGGAGCCGGATGCCGCCGTATCCACCTCCGACACAGCTTCTTGACGTCCCGCGTCCTGCTTTTCACCGTGAGTGCTGATAAAATACCGCATCTCCGCGTCCGTTGTGAAGCGGGTCAGCTCACTGGCTTGAGCGGGTTCGCTAGAATGGGTGACCGCGAGACCGGACAGAAGGAAGGCCGTCACTAATGCTATTGGCAGCGCAGGCAGAGGTTTCATCGTTCTGGAATCTCCCGGTCTCCCCTTAAATCCTCTTTTCCCGTTGACCGATCCGTCAACGAAGACCGCGTGAATTTTTGATAGCGGAATAAAGACATCAAATTTGTCCAGAACACTTATTGCTTTAAAATTTGAACATACAATAATTATAAAAACATGCAGTTCAAATAGGATTGAGCCGTGCGGCCGCGAACAATAAAACTTCTTACATTGTTGGTGTGCCTCGGGATGTCGGTCCCTATCCTGGGGGTCCTTCCGACCTCAGTAGGTGCTGCCGAGACAAAGGTCATACTCTCCGAAGACTTCGAGGGGCGCTTTCCTGGGGAGTGGTCGAGGGGCGACAGCAACGAGGCTTCGGACCAGGACTACTGGGGCACCACTCAGTACATGTCGGTATCCTCGTCCCACTCCGCTTACTGTGCGGCCAAGGGAGAGAACTCCCAATACGGGGAGGCCTCCAACGTCGACATTGACGGGAAAGGCGATCCCTTCTGGGCCTCCCCCTCCGACTACACGCTGCGCTATGATACCAACATGGACTCCTACATGGTACGGGAGCTGGATCTGGATGAGGGGTTCGCATCTCTGACACTGAAGTTCAGCTACTGGGCAATGACGGGCAGCTCCCAGACAAGCCTGGGTGATGACTACCTGTGGATCTCGGCGACAACCTCGACTGACAGGGACCCGGATCTGAGCGATTACGATGAGGTGTGGCGTCAGGCGGCGTCCGATTCCTCTGGATGGAGGTCAGTGACCGTGAACCTGCCCCAGGGCACCACTTGGATTGGCATCAATTTCCACTCCGGCCCCATGACCCCCGAGGGGGGGCCATACATCGGAGCGTTCGTGGACGATATCCAGGTGGAGGCAGAGGTAAAGACGGAGATCTTCTCCCACATCACCGACCTTCCGGCATCTACCAATCAGACCACCTTCTTCTTCACCGTCGTTGTGGACGGGGACGTGGACCAGTGGACGAAGGTCGAGATATACTACCGGATCAACGGGATAGGCGATTTCAAGCAGTACACCACCGCCTCCAATCCCATGGGCCGGTGGGATGTGGGAACCATCACGTTCCACTCCATGGGCAGTGGACAGTATGAGCTCTTCTCCCGAGCCTACAACAGCCTCTGGAGCAGGGAGGCCATGAAGACCGTTGCCGATGCCACCATCATCGTAGATACTGTCCCGCCGACCGCTGTCCATTCCTTGTCTGGAACGTTGGCTAGCGGCGGCTGGTACTCTTCCGCGGTCAGGGTGTACATCAATGCGACCGACGACGGCAGCGGGGTCCTGTCCATCAGCTACCGCTGGGATGATGGGCAGTGGGCCCAGTACCGTGGGCCGGTGACCATGGATGAGGACGGCGACCATGTCCTGCAGTACTTCGCCACTGACTATGCCGGGAACTCGCAGGCGGTCCGCACGGTCTCCAACATACGCCTCGACCGCTCAGGCCCTGTTGTGACCTTCGAGGCCACCCAGGGGTGTAACTTCCCTAACGGAGACATCACAATAGGCTTTGACCTGTCGGAACCGGCCTCGGGCATCAGCTTCCTCGGATACAGCGTTGACGGAGGGATTATCATCTCCCTGTCGGGGTCGGCCCGCCAGATCACCTTGACAGGGCTGGAAGTTGGCTCTCACAACATCGTGCTGACGGCCCGGGACGGGGTCGGTAATCCCTCCCAGACGCTTTTGCAGTTCACCGTGGGAGATGAGGCTGAGGACGATCCCGTGGTAGGAACGGCGCTGTCGGTGGCCATGCTGGCGGTCATAGCGTTCCCCTTGGCAGGTGCCGTCATCATGCTGTCCCGCCGCAAGAACTAGGGTTCATGGTCTTCGGCTAACGTAGGGGTCCCCGTGAAGTAGGAACCGCCACGGCCAAAGTGCCGCTTCCTGGGCGTACTCGACCCCGATCCTCTTGGAGGTAACGACCTTCACCTCGTCATCGCCCCTGGTGAAGTGCAGGTCGCTCTGGACCATATCCATGCCGTTGTTCTCCCTTGTCAGTCCATAGGCTATGCACAGTTTCGAAGGGCCTGAGCACAGCTTCCTTCGGTCCGCCTCGTCCTTGGTGAGGATCCCGCGTCGGGAGGCCATGATCTCCACTCCCTGGGAAGGGCGTACCGCCCTCAGGAGGACCGCCTCCGGGGTCCCCGGCGGGCCGCATACTACATTGAGGCAGTGGTACTTCCCGTAGATAGGGTAGATATAGGCGTGGGCGGGCGGGCCCCACATGACCTCGTTCCTGGCTGTCCTGCGTCCCCTGAACGTATGTGCGGCGGGGTCCTCCACGCCACAATAGGCCTCGGTCTCCACGATCGTCCCGGACACCGTGCCTTCGGCTGACCTGCGGACCAGGTTCATCCCGATGAGGTCCCTTGCTACGTCCAGTGCGGAACGTGCGAAGAAATCACGCGAGATCGTTCCCTTCACCCCCCCGGGATGCTCACGGGACCTATTGGACCTTTCTTTCAAAGGGCCAGACATTCGCTGGTATCGGTACTGATAATGGGACTCACCCCTGAAAGCTTAATAAATGGATGGCCAATCCTTGCGATGCCCAGCATGGGTAGGCAAACTGGCTGACTTTCAGCCCCCTAACATCCAAGGTAAGAAAATGATGGACCTGCTTTTAACGATACTGCTGTACGCCTTCCTGGGCGGCGCGATCAAATATATAGACCAGGCC
Source organism: Methanomassiliicoccales archaeon PtaU1.Bin030 (assembly GCA_002067635.1). GTDB lineage: Archaea > Thermoplasmatota > Thermoplasmata > Methanomassiliicoccales > Methanomassiliicoccaceae > UBA6. Next base: position 18,854 of record MVRB01000222.1, read on the forward strand.
TACGACGAACGTTCCTACTCCCTGCGGTCGGCGGGAACCCTGGCGGTGATGGCAGGGGTTACCATGGGCTACCTTATGGCCCGGGACAGCCCCTTCTCCACCGCGTTCTTCGCGGCTATGCTGATATCCCTGGTCCTGGCGCGCAAGATAGACAACCGCGCGTTCGCCCTCGGGACCGCTCTGGCTGTGGCCTCGCTGCTGGCCTTCTATCCGAGCAGCAATGTCACATGGTATCTGGTCCCCCTTATTATCTTCCTGCTGGCCGGCTTCGTCGACGAGGTAGCCGATGGGCTGGTGGACAAATACCGCCTTGATGGTTTCCTGCAGATGTTCCTCAACTACCGTCCGTTCAGCGACTTCGCCCTCTTCGGCATGATGCTGGCAGGGATATTCCCATGGGCATACCTGCTACCGTACTTCGCCTTCACCATCTCCTATATGTTCGTGGAGAGATGCTCGGAGAGGGAGTACTCCCTCAACGACGGCTTCTCGTGGATAAAGCATCGGGTGCTAAGGCGGGCCAACTAGCCCTTACCGCTGATGTACTGGCAGTACCCATGGGATATGGGGCCCTTGCGGGTGGTCTCACAGGGGAAGTCCAGGCACCGGAAGCACGTGTCGATCCCCCTGCGGGATGCACAGGTGCAGATCTCACAGAAGGGGTTCTCCCTAGGGACGCACCCTGCTTGGCCGTTGGGACACTTGCCCGCGGTCCGGCGGGGACAGGCCTCGCAGGCCACTCCGCAGACACCTATCATCATCTTCTCTCCTCCTCCATGTATGGTCGGTCCCGTATGCGGTCCAAGACGTTATTCTTTCGTGCCGCCCGGTCCCATGCCCTGTTAGCCGTGATATTATAAAGGAGTGAGGGGACGATGTTACGCCCCAAAAGATCTATGGCTCCCTGGGGAACGGCCTTGCCTTCGGCCAGGGCCGATACCGCCTGGTCGAGGGCCCTTCTCACGTTCCTAGCCACGCCTCCGGCGTCCTGCAGAGCGCGGCCTGCAAGGACGTTGCCTCCTCCCAGCGACAGCCCGCCCCTCCACTCCCAACCTATGTCCCGAGCGAACAGCCGGCAGATCGATAGGGAGGAGGTGTTGTTCCCTGAACCGATAAAGCCACAGTTCGCCATGGCCAGCAGGGCGCCCCCTCTCTTGATGCGACCGTGCATGGTCTCCATGACCCTCATCACCGCCGCAGGAGGTGAGTCCACATACGTGGGGAAGGATAGAATGGACAGGTCTGAACGTTCCATTTCGGCGAGCAGATCGGTGAGACCTTCGGAGGTGGTCACGTCCCGGCACGCGTAGCGCTCCCCGACCTCCCATCCCCTGCTACGAAGGCCCTCGAGCATGTAGGCCCCCAGAGCACGGGAGGTCGACCTCTCTCCCCTGGGACTGCCTATCAGCAGAACCGCTCTCACGGTGCTATCCCCGCCTTCAGTAATGCTTCCCGGACCGCTATGGACGCCATCTCCGGTCGTTCGTTGGAGAACACCAGGGCCATGGCCCAACCGCTCGCGCGGAAGTTCAGCGCGTTCCTCTCGGACAGCTCGCGGTAGGTGGCCTGGGCCTCGTGGTCACGATGAGGCAGGAGGCCCACGAACAACATACGCTGGACCATATCGTATCGGCGGGGATGCCTCGTTTCCCTGCCGCATCTCTCAAGGTAAGGGAGGGTGCTGCCGAGCATTCTGTCCAAGGCCTTCTTCAGCTGAGAGGAGTGACCGCCAAAGGTGACCGGGGTCAACAGGACGATCACGTGGGAGCTGACGAAGGAGCGCATGATCCCGTTAGCATCATCGTCGATGATACACTGGCCGGGCGTCCGCACCCAGCAGCCGAAGCATCCCCTGCACTGCCCTATGCGCTTGTCCTTCAAACGCACGGTCTCGACCTGGTGGCCCATCTCCCGTAGGGCCGACTCAGATGCCTCGACGGCCGGCCTCATCTCCTCCCCAGCGGAACCGTCCAGCAGAAGCGCTCGAACGCACAACCCTCCGCCCCCTTCATGCCTGGAGGAGGATAAAGTAGATTCCCTGTTACACGACGCGCTTCGATGCTAAAATTTAAGAATAGTTCGATGATGGTGGGACGATGTCGTTCTCCAACAGAGGGGTGTCCAACTCCGCCCTAAAGCGGGTGTATAACGTATGGCGTATGGCCGCCCTGTTCCTGAACTTCGGGGGTTTGCTCTTCTTCCTGTTGGCCCTCGATATGACAGACATTACCAAGCCGTTGATGGTCCTCTCAGTCGCCCTGCTGTGGTTGGCGGTGGTTGTATCCCGCAAGTATGTCAAAATGGAACAAGGGAAGACCTTCGAGCCGGTGGCCAAGTACTCTTACTACATCAGCCTGTTCCTGGCCCTGGTCATATCGGTCCTTGCGGTAATAACCATCGTCCGTTGGTAGAACGTGGAGAGGATGGACGCCGCCTTCTGGGACCATGGGAGGGACGATGACATCCTGCCTCTCACGATCGGCGGCCCGGGACGGCCGTTGCCTTGGGCAGGAGGTCGTTCGTTGACCGCGGAGGTTTCTCATGCCAGAGCTTCCTGAGGTGGAGACGTACAGACGCTACATCGAGAGCACCTCGATGCACCGCCCCATAATGAGGGCAGAGGCGAAGCATCCCCTCATCGTCCGCCCTTTCCAGGCCCGAACGATCAGCACGGCGGTGGAGGGGTCGGCGTTCCTTCGCTCATACAGGCACGGGAAGAACCTGTTCCTGGAGCTGAGCCGAGGAGGGTGGCTGACATGGCACTTCGGCATGACGGGGGAGCCGGTGTTCTTCGAGCGTATGAGGGATGAGCCCCCACACGACAGGTTCCTCTTCACCTTCGAGAACGGTCACCTGGCCTTCAGCGACGCTAGGATGCTGGGGAGGATAGGGGTGACCGCTTCACCAGATGAGTACGTCAGAGAGAAGAAACTGGGGCCGGACGTTCTCACGCTGACCGAGGCGGATTTCACCAGAATACTGGAGCGCTCCCGGGGGGCTGCCAAGATGGTTCTCATGGACCAGCATAAGATGTCGGGAGTGGGCAATCTGTACTCCGACGAAGCGCTCTTCCAGTCAGGGATAGACCCCCGGGCCCCGGTTCAGTGTCTTGGAAGCGGAGACAAGGAGCGCCTCTACCATAACGTGCGAAAGGTGCTCCGCCGTTCCATAGAGCGTGGAGGGGACCTGTCCCGGCTTCCTCAGACCTACCTCCTGCGCCACCGCTCCCGTGGAGAGCGGTGCCCGAGATGTGGCGGTGATCTACTCTCCATTCACCTGGGCGGACGCACCTCCTATTTCTGCCCCCATTGCCAGCGGGAGGGCGGGACTTGAGGGTGGAGATCCTGGGAACGAGAGCGCATGTAGATGCCAGCGCCCCCGGCCACGCCCTCCACTCCGGGATACTCATAGACGATGTTCTGTTCGACCTAGGCGAACGGGAGTACCTGGATAGGCGACCTACGGCCATTTTCATCACCCACTTCCACGAGGACCACGCCTTCTTCGTAAACGAGAAGGTGGACCTGGACGTCCCCCTCTACGGCCCCCAGCCCTGGCCCGGCCTTCCGGTCAGGGTGGTGAGGGGGCCCGTGGACATCGACGGCATGACGGTGTCGCCCGTGCCCACCAACCACAGCGCAGGGATGCGCTCGTGCGCCTACCTTGTGGAGAAGGACCTGGGCCGGGTACTGTACACAGGGGACCTGTTCTCGTTCCCTGAACGATACCGGGACCGCATACCCGATGTCGATCTGGCCATCATCGAGGGCAGCTTCATGCGAAGGGGCGGCCTGGTCAGGAGGGACCCGGTCACCGGCCGCAGCCACGGTCACGCAGGGATCCCTGATCTGGTAGACCTCCTCGCCCCCCTCTCCAGGAGGATCGTCGTCACCCACCTGGGAAGCTGGTTCTACAAGGATATAAACGCCTCCGTCAGGCAGATAGAGCAGCTTAGCGGGGATGTCAGGGTGACGGTGGCGGAGGACGGGATGACCCTGGAGGTGGCTGTGGACCGTGAGTTCTGACCGGCGATCCTTACTGGCCTGTGGTCACAGGTCCCGCCTAAGCACCACCGATGGGTCCTTGAGCCCGGAGCCTGTGATCATCAGGACCGTCCTTGCATCCGGCCAAGGCTCCAGGTCCGGCAGGGCTGCCATGGAGGCCGCGGCGGCCGGTTCTGCGAAGATCCCCTCCTGCCCCAATGCCTTGATGGCCTGGATGAGCTGATGGTCGGTCACGGTGATCCCATAACCCCCGGAGCGGTCCATGGAATCGATGGCCGATCTGCCGTTGAACGGGACCTTGACCAATATCGCCGAGGCTATGGTGCTCACCTCCCCTGGGATGCGGAGCTCCGTGCGGTCCCTCCACGCTTCCACGATGGGCGCTACCACTGCGGACTGGACCGCTATCATCTGGGGCACCTTGTCGCTCACCCCCAGGGAGCGCAGCTCCTCGAACCCCTTGTGGATGGCGGTGAGGAGGCCGCCCGTTCCCGTGGGGACCACGACCCTGTCGGGGACCCCCATCTGCTCGAATATCTCGAAGGCGATGGTCTTGAGCCCCTCAATAAAATAGGGATTGAGACCGCTGGACGCCAGGTAGATACCCTTCTCGGTCTCCTCCAGGGAGCTCTTCACCGCCTGTGCGAATCGTCCGGGCACCGGCACCAGCTCCGCACCGTAAGCGGTTATCTGGGCGACCTTCTCCGGAGGTATGCCCTCCGGGATGAATATTCTGGTCGTCATGTTGGCATAGGCGGAGTAGGCCGCTACGCTGGCTCCCATGTTGCCGGTGGAGGCCACGGTCGTGCTCTTGTACCCTCGGTTGAAGGCGTCAGAGATGACGACAGAGCTTCCTCTGTCCTTGAAGGACCCCGTGGGATTGTCCCCCTCGAACTTGAGGAACACCTCCTCCTTGCTGTCACGGCGTCGGACTAGCGGTGTACCGCCTTCGGAAAGGGATATGGAACGTACCACCGGAAGCATGGAGCTATACCTCCAGAGCCCCACCCCTTCCGGTTCCCACTTAATGGGGTAGTCCACTGCAAGGAGGACCGAGCCGCATTTGGAGCATGTGTGCCGAAACTCGCTGTACTCGGTGCCGCAGACGGTGCAACGGAACATATTGATATGTATGGGCAGGGCCGATATATCACGAGGAGGTAGGCGCCCGCCCTCTCCAAAGAAATAAAGCTTTTCAGGTCGGTGTCGTTAGAAATGCGCTCAGACACTGAGTTCATCTGTGGAGGAGTAGAGCTCATCGACAGCATCAGGGAGATGTGGCATCAGCTGAACCTGCATGCCTCAAAGCGCTCACCTTAC
>MVRB01000223.1 GCA_002067635.1 Methanomassiliicoccales archaeon PtaU1.Bin030
AACGGCGAACGGGAGGACGATCGGCGACAAGGCGACCATGAGCAACGACAGTGACACGAGCAGGGTTGAAGTCTTCATCCACTCAGCCTCGATGCTATCTTGAATGGGAGCGAACTATTAGAATGATACCGATGGTTCCTAGATGGAACGAACCTGTTTCGCCTCTTCAGGTAAAAAAACAACATCTTCGATCCCTCTCCACGAAACACTATTCTGGAGATCGGTTCGGTATCTGCATCGGTCCACCGATAGTCACGTTTATATCGTATCCAGTCATGGCACGAAGGCATGGCCGGTCACTTCTGTCCCCGATGCAACACCCTGGTGCCGCCGAGCTTGTCCCACTGCCCCCGATGCGGGAGGGAGCGCGAGAGCGAGGTCAGGCCAGCGATGGATGTGGAGCGGACCGAAGAGGAGGATCTGACACCGGAAAGGGTCAAGATCGAACGGCCTCCCTACTTCCCTTACCGGCCCAGGCCGTCACAGGTGGAGATAGTGAAGGCGGTGGAGGAAGCTATGGACAGCGGCAGGCACCTGGTCATGGAGTCGGGGACCGGCACCGGCAAGACCGTGTGCTCGCTGGTGGGCGCATTGCAGCACGCCAAGGCCAACAAGAAGAAGGTCCTGTACCTCACGCGCACCATCTCCCAGAGCGATCAGGTTATGAAGGAGCTGAGGTCCATATCGCGCCGTCAGCGGGTGACGGGAATACCGATGCTGGGACGACGCAAGTCCTGCCTCCTGATCCGCAGCCTGGACGAGTTCGAGGATATACCACCTCACGCCCTTGCTAAGATATGCGAGGAGCGTAAGTCCAGGACCCTCGCAAAGCAGAGGGGCGGGTGCCCGCACTACGCCGACTTACTGGCCATCGGCGAGACGAGCTTCCTTCAATACTGCTCCAACCATCTGCCTACGGCGGCGGAGTTCGACAGCTTCTGCGAGAAGCAGGGGGCCTGCCCCTATGAGGCCAGGAAGGCGGTGATGCCGCTGGTGGATGTGGTGGCGGTCCCCTACGTGCAGCTACTTTCCCGGGAGATACGTTCGCAGCTGCTCGACCGGCTGCAGCTGACCATGGACGATTTCGTGCTCATCGTGGACGAGGCCCACAACCTGATCGATGCCGCTCGGGACCAGGAGAGCTTCGAACTATCGGTCCGCGACATTGAGGCCGCCGAGGCGGAGTCCAAGGAGCTCGGCAATCCACGCCTGGTGAACGGGGTCGAGCACGCCTACCTCTGCATCACTCTTCGGCGCATCATAGAGGAAGCGATAAAAGAGCAGATCCCCCGGGGAGGCTTCGATGCCAAGCTCGGCCGGAGGTTCCTGGAGGGACGCTTGCGCGGAGAGCTGGGGCTGAGCGACGAAGAGATGCGGTCCATGTGCGCCAACCTGGTCAACATTGGGCAGGAGCACGTGGACACGAGGCTCGAGACCGGCAAGGAGCCGGTATCCGCCACCCTCCGCCTCGGTTCCCTCCTCACGGAATGGCTGCAGGCGGAGGACTCCCGATTCGTCAAGATCGTGTCATCGGACGACCTGGGCTGCCTGAGGGCGTACTGCCTCGATCCGCAGGAGACGACCAGGTTCCTCAGGGAGGTCAAGGGCGCAGTGCACATGTCAGGGACCCTTCAGCCTCTGCGACAGTACGCTGACATCCTCGACCTTCCGTCCGACTGTGAGTTACGCATCTTCCCCTCCCCCTTTCCCCCGGAGAACCGCCTCGTGCTCTATGCCGAGGACGTGTGCGCGGGACAGCGGGAGATGCGCGAGGACCCCACCATGCGCACACGCATCGAGGACCACATCATCGACATATGCCAGGCCACGGACCGCAACACCATGGTGTTCTTCCGCTCCTACGAGATGCTGCGCTCCATGAGGGGGCGCATAGAGGAGAGCGTGGACAGGCCGCTGTACTGGGAGGAGGCCGGCTCCTCCCGACGTCTGGCATCCAGCATCCAGGCGTTCAAAAAGGGGCGGGGGGGCGTTTTCTTCACCGTCATGGGCGGCAAGGTGGCCGAGGGCCTGGACTTCCCCGGCCAGGAGCTGGACATCGCCGTGGTGGTCGGCCTGCCCTACCCTCCCCCCTCCCTGCCTCTTGAGGAGCTGAGAAGGAGGTACGACCGAATATACGGCCCGGGAAGGGGCTGGGAGTACTCCTCCGCCGTCCCCGCGGTGCGGAAGGTCCAGCAGGCGGTGGGACGCCTCATACGCACCGAGACCGACAGGGGGGTGGCCATCATACTGGACAACCGCATCTCAAGATACAGGGAGCAGATCGGCGCCAAGCCCTCAGACGACCTGGTCAAGGACCTGGTAGGCTTCCTGGGATGGAGCAAGAGGTTCTGAGGGCGTTATCCATTCTAACACCGGCCGAAGGAACGGAAACGATTATATATGTGTTCACCATCAGTGGCTTTGGTGTGACGGCCACAGCGGCGGGGATACACCCGGTCCCATTCGAACCCGGTAGTTAAGCCCGCCAACGTTCCATGCTGTACTGCGGTGCGCGAGCCCGCGGGAACCATGGGGCGCTGTCAGCCACTTTTT
>MVRB01000224.1 GCA_002067635.1 Methanomassiliicoccales archaeon PtaU1.Bin030
GGAGGCGGCGGAGATGATAGAGCATCTGATCGCCCGTATCGACCCCGAGGACGATGCCAAGGTATCCCAGATCGCTGAAGTAGTGAAGCGGCATGTGGACCTGGACACCGTGTGGGGGGATTGAAGCAGGACAAGATGGTAAATATACTGCCAGAAGAATATGCCCCAGACAGAAGTGGGGAATAAAATGACGACCAACGCAGCGCCTAGCGAGGAAGTGAGGTTCAAGTTCCCGAGAAAGCACCTGGTTACAGGTGAGAAGATCCTGTGGGAGGGTAGGCCATCCATCGTGGTTTACTTCCTGCGCTCGCTGCTCCTTTTCGTCTTCGGCGCCATGTTCGGGGTGCTGGCATTGCTGCAGAGCAATCAGACCGTGGACCTATCGAACCTGGGTACGTTCCTGGCATTGCTGGCCATGTTGCTGCTGGTGGTACTCATGGTAGGGGTGCACCGCAAATGGGGGATGTTCTCCGGACTGGTAGCGCTCGTGATAATAGCCCTAGTGGTACTGAACGTCCACGTTAACGGCCTGGTGTACTTCATCCCCATGGCCATCGGCCTGCTTGCCTTCGCCATCGAGTACGTGGTCTGGTCCCACACCTACTTCGCGATCTCCGATCGCAGGATCATGACCCAATATGGGATCTTCAACATCATGTTCGCCGACACCCAGATAGACAGGGTGCAGAACGTGACGGTAGTGCAACCCCTCATCGAGCGCATCCTGGGGTACGGCGACGTGATGTTCGCCACCGCGGGAGAGATGGGGGGCATCCAGAGCAGCGACCCCCGGGAGATGATGAGGGCCGGCGGGGCCATCGTATGGGACAACATCCCCAAGCCCTTCCAGGTCCGTAAGGTCGCCGAGGAGATAATCTTCTCTGCTACCAGGAGGCAGGCGGTGCAGTATGTTACCGCGCCTGCCCAGGCCTATGTGGCGCCTCCGGTCGTGACCCAGCCCGCGCCAGTCTACGTTCCCCCCCAGCCTGCGGCTCAGCCAGCGCAGGCCTCCCAGGCAGCGCCGCCCCAGCCATCCATACCCACGGCGGAGGCTGAGGAGAGGATGGTGAAGCTAAAGGAGATGAGGGACAAGAACCTGATCTCGGAAGAGGAGTACCAGCAGAAGAGGAAGGAGATACTGGGGCGGTTCTGAGAGGATCGCCCATGGTCCATTTTTCAGTACTCGATGATGCTGGTCCCGTCCTCGAGCTCCTTGATGGTGATGACATTGGTCATCAGGTCCTTGGTGTCGTCTATGTGCGTGATGAGGATGATCTGATGGAACTGCTTCTCCAGGCGGTTCAGGGTGGTCATGATGTTCCTCTTCCGTATCTGGTCCTGGGAGCCAAAGATCTCATCCAGGATAAGGAAGTTGATATCGTTGCCGGAGCGGTCGGCCAGAAGCCGGGAGATGGCCAGGCGCAGGCATAGGTTGGCAAGGTCCCCCTCGCCCCCGGAGAACCGGCTCAGCGGGTACTTGTCGCCCCCATCATATATCTGCATCTCGTAATCCTCGTTCAGCTCGATCCCGCCGTAGCGGGAGTCGGTCATATCGGTGAAGAGATGGGAGGAGACCTCCGCCAGGGTGGGAACAACCCGCTCCATCACGTTCTGCTTGAAGTCCAGCATCACCCTCTCCAGGGTCGCCAGCTGCTCCACCCTGGCCGCGCGGAGGGATACCCCCCTCTCCTTCTCCAGGACCTCATCCAGGGCGACCTTGCGGTCATCCCTCCGGGCAGTGGCAAGCTCCAGCGCCATGGCCTTGCGGGACACCTCTGCGTACGCGGCCTCCCGGGAATGGAAGGCGGCATCGTAGGCGTCCCTGGCCGATTGCAGCTCCTGGGGAGAGAATCCCACCGCCGTGAGGTCCTCCTGCGCGCCCTTCAGCTCCCTCTCCAGAAGCTCGATCGACGATCTCCTTTCCGCCATCCGCGACTCTAGGTCGGGGAGGTTGGAGCACTCCCCCCGGAGCTTCTTGGCCCTCTCTGCGAGCGGCCTCAGGGCAGCGATCCTCTCCCGAACCTCCCTGTGCTCCGAAGGATCGAAGCTGACCTCTCCCACGGACTCGATATCCTGCATCGCCCTGCTTAGATCGGAAGAGAGCTCCACCGACCTCTGTTCAATGCTCTCCAGGCGTGAGGACAGTTCCCTGTCTCGGACAACTTCGTCCTGCAGCTTCCTCCTCCTATCCTCGAGAAGCTCCTTCCGCCGGCAGGCCTGCTCCATCTCCTCCCGGGTGTTGCGGATCTCGCTGTCCAGCTGCTGGAGACGGGCGGACTTCTGGGACCGCTCCTCATCCAGCTTAGAGACCAGGTGATGGTGGTGCTCCCCCAAGGGCCGCTCGCAGGTGGGGCAAACGCTCTCCGGTCCCAGGCGCGACATCTCCCGGGTCTTGGTGCCCAGGTCATCGGTCTCTCGCTGCAGGCGCTGCCTCTCTGACCCGAGGCGGGCCAAAGTCTCTCGCTTCTCCGTGAGGGTCAAGTCCAGGGACTCCAGGGTTGACGTCACCCTAACCAGGCTGTCCTGGGCCCCCTTAAGCTTGCCCTTCTCCTCCTGGGCGCTCTCCCTCGCCTCGTCGTTACGACGCAGCTCATCGCGGATGCGGTTGATGTTCTGGGCTATGGCCTTCCTTCTCTCGTATCGCCCGAGGCCATCGTCCATTGCCTCCTTCCGGGAGATCAAGGCCTCGAGCTCCCTCTCCTGCTGCTCCAGGGCCGGTAGGGCGGTAAGCCTCTCCCTTATCTTGCGCACATCCCCCTCCAGAAGTTCCAGCGCCCGGCGCCCCTCCTCGACCTCCTTCCTCTTATCCAGGGCCCGGCGCTCCACCCGCCGGTGCTCCTCCTCCTTCATGGAGAGCCACTCCCTCCTGCCCTTCGCCGCCTCCAGCTCCAACTCCTTGGCCTTCGCGTCCTCGTTCGCGGTGGCCATCTCTCGATGAAGCTCGGCGATCTGGACCTCCAGGGACTCGATCTCTTCGGCCAGGACGACCTTGCGCTCCCTGCGGTCCGGGGTCATCAGCTGTTCGTTGACCGCCTGAAGTAGCTGGCGCTCGCTCTTCACGTCCCGGCGGATCCCGTCCACCACGTCCTGGAGGACGTCCAGCTGGAGCATTCGCATCACCAGCTTCTTCCTGTCTGCAGGGGTCAGCACGGATAGGGCCGAGAGGTCCTTCTGCCGAGCGAACACAGAGATGAAGAACGCCTGGTGGTCCATACCCAGGATCTCCTCGATCTTCTTTGTGACCCCGCGATCGCTCTTGGCGATGACGCCGCCACCGGCCATGAGCTCGGCCTCGGACTTAAGGTCCTTTCCTCTCAGG
>MVRB01000225.1 GCA_002067635.1 Methanomassiliicoccales archaeon PtaU1.Bin030
TTTGGTCATAGACCTCAGGGCGCGGGAGTTCCTGCGCAATATGGTCCGGCGCATAGTGGCCAGCATGATAAAGGTTGGGGAAGGTAAGGCCACACTTGAGGATGTGAGGGAGGCGCTAGAAGGAGACGGAAGGGGAGATATATCCTTCGGCTTGGCGCCCCCCGAGGGACTGACGCTCATGGACATAGAGTATGGGTTCCGCTTCGATATGGAGTGCCCGCATACGATGAGGCGAAGGGCTGAGGAGAGCCGCAGGAACGCTCTTTCCCGCCTGCTGTTCGCCGATACGCTCCTGGACCGATGCCAGAAATGAGGCTATGCTAATGTGGATCCTGAGGGCCGTAGTGGAAAATGATGGCTTTGAAGCACGCTAACGCGGAACGGTCCGGGCCTGAAAGCCTATATATAAATTTAATTGTAGCATGCTCCACCACCCCTTTAATATTAACAATGGGGTCAATGAACGCTCAATGGCTTTGGGGAAGGTCCATGGGGAGTCACTGCGGTCGGGACGAGCCCGGTCCGCATGGATGTTTTTTTATCGCTGCTGCCTGTTCCTGACATCGTGATCCTTTCCATCACCGGCACCCCCGGGACAGGCAAGAGCAGCGTGGGAGCTTCTCTCGCGGGCAAGGGCCGCACGGTGGTGGAGCTGGGTGACCTCGTTAGGGAGCACAGCCTCTACGAAGGCATTGATGAGGTGAGGGGAAGCCTGGAGGTGGACCCTGAAGAACTCGCAGAGCGTGCCCCATCCCTGCTGCCGGACGGGGATGTCGTGCTCATCGGCCACCTATCCCACTACATCGATGCCGACCTCATAGTGGTACTCAGATGCAGCCCCTCCGTCCTCCGAAAGAGGCTGGAGACCAGGGGCTGGCCCCCTGAAAAGGTGCAGGAGAACGTGGAGGCGGAGGCTCTAGACGTCATCCTGGTGGAGGCGGTGGAAACCGGCCATGAGACGGTGGAGGTCGACACCACGGAGATGACCACGGCGCAGGTCGTCGCCTCCATCGAGGAGATCCTGGCCGGAGAAAGGAAAAAGTACGAGGTCGGTCATGTGGACTGGAGCCAGGAGGTTATGGGATGGTACTAGACTCGAAGCGTGACAGCGTGGAGTTCATTATAACGCCTGTCGCCAGGGCGATGTCCCGTTTCGATCCCAACACCATCTCCTGGGCCTCCTTCGTCATGGCGTGGGCGGCCGGCATCCTGTTGTTCTTCAGCCCATACAGCTGGGAGCTTTTGCTCCCCTTGTCGGCCTTGGCCGTTCTGTTGAGCGGCTTCCTAGACGCCATCGACGGCAAGGTCGCACGTCTGACCGGTAAAGCCTCGAAGCAGGGGGACGTGCTGGACCATATCCTGGACCGCTACTCCGACGTCGTGATGATAGGGGCAGTGGCGGTGTCCGCATGGTGCAACCCCTACATCGGGATCATGGCCATCATCGGTGTCCTTCTGACCAGCTACATGGGCACCCAGTCCCAGGCGATAGGGGCGGGGAGGCTGTACGCTGGCCTCCTCGGGAGGGCGGACCGGGTGGTGCTGCTGACGGCGGCCGCGCTCCTGCAGTTACTTTTCATGCTGACGCTTCCTGGCACCATCGAGGCAGGTGACCTCACCCCCTACTACCAGCACGGCTTCCTGGAGATCACCGGTTCCATACGCCTGTCCGCCTTCGAGCTGGTCATGCTATGGTTCGCGGTCGTAGGCAACATCACCGCGGTCCAGCGGGCGGTGACGATCTGGAATCGGTTGAAGGGGTAGGCGCGTTATCGCTCTTCGCCCCTTTTCGGGGTAAATTCTTGATGCGGTAGTAGCTCAGAGGGTGCTTCACGTTGGCCTTGGGGTTTGTGCACAAGCTGTCCGGCTCGTAGCATATGCCGTAGCTCTTCATGGTGGCGCACTCCGGCGGCGTGTACTCCGTTCCCGATGTCTGGCCGGTGATGTGGTCGACCTGGTACTTGGTCTTGGCCTGGTCGAAGTCGGGGGAGGTGGCGTACAATGCCAGGATGTCGTCCGAGGACAGGCCGATGTGGTGCAGGAAGGCCGTTAGGGCGAAGCGGCCCAGGTGGGGAATGTTCTCCCCGGCCTGGGCCATCCCTATCAGGTGGTTGATGCAGGGCGGGAAGTTCTCCACGCTTATCTTGCCGAAGTCCTCGGCCTTGAACTGCTCCCTCTTGATGGCGGTCCGGACCTTCAGCTCCTGCAGGTCCGCGCCCAGGGCAGTGGTGATGAACGTGTCCACCGGCAGCGGCAGCTCCTCCTCGATGCGGTCCTGGAGCGCCTGCTGGAGCACCCTGGCCAATTTCACCTGGCTCAGGGCGACCTGACCTTCCTTCACCTCCATGTTGATGAGCTTCCACTCCTTGCTGCGCATTCGGGACGTGTACCGAAGGTAGTCGGAGAAGTGCATCCTGATCTCGCCCCCCTCGGTGTTGAGCCTGACTCCCAGCTGGAAGGCGACCTCCTCCACGACCTCCATCCTCTCCTTCTCCAGCCTCGCATCCATGGCCACTCCCTCCGCGAGGGCGTAGCGCTTGGTGAGGAACCTGTCGTTGACGCCCGACACGAACATCCTGGCGACCGGATACGAAAGGATCTCCTCCAGCATGTCCTCCTCTGTGCCCATGGGGCGTAGGCCGATCACCCCCTCCTCCAGGGCGTCGATGACCCGCGCCTTACCACGGGCCCGCGCCTGCCGGTAGGCCTCGTGGGTCAGAAGGTCCTCCAGGGTCACTCCCCGGTCCCTCACATGCTCGGCCGCATCCTTGAGGAACGGGTACCTGGCGTAGTGAAGGACGTCCATCGGCTTTGGTCAGGTGGTGCGGGGATAAATATTTTCAGAATCCTTTTACGCCCCGAAGCTCAAGAGGCCAGATATGGCTGATGCCACCCCCGCATCGTCAAGTGCCGCCACCAGGTCCGCCTCCCCTCTCAACGGGCGCTTCCGGAACAGGCGCATCGCCCTCTTCCTTCCCACGCCCGGCAAGGCCTCCAGGGCCTTCAGGGGGCAGCTGTTGACGTTCAACGGATGCTCTATCGCCGTGACGCTCCTGAACCCCCAGTCGACCACCGCAACATCCACGAACCTGCCCAGCTCCACAGGATAGGGGATCCCTATCAGAAGGGGGTAGCTGCCGATCTGGCGGCCGAAGGTGGTGTTGCCGTCCCTCAGCTCGGTGTACACCTTCCTCAGGACCCTTCCCCGGGGCACCATCCTTCGCAGCATCGGTAGGTCGATCTCCCGGCGCACCATCTCCTTGAAGCGGACGAAGTCAGAGTGGTCCACGGTACGAGGGAAGTTCCTGCGAACGGGGATCACCTGACGGACGTTGACGCGCCGCAGCAGCAGGCCTTCGGCGAGCACCGTCCGCAACAGCTCCTCGTTCATCCGCAGGCTGTTCCCGGTCTCACCCTCAAGGCCGACAATGAAGTTCAGCCCCGGCAGGAGCTCAGGAAGGCCGGAGGCCCCAACGATGCCTCCGATGCGGTTTATGGCGCGGATCGCGTCAAGCGTCTGCTCGGGAGTGGAGTTCAGGTTGTTAGCCTTCGCCACCGTGGGATCGGCGCTTTCCAAGCCCAGCGCCAGCACGTTGCCGCTGGTGCAGTGGCGCACCAGAGACCTCAGGACCGCCTCCGCCTCCTGGGGGTAAGTGGCCACCACCGCAGGGTTGGCATTGTCTACGTGAAGGACATCGAACTTGAGCGAGGATACACCGGAGAACAGACCCTCCACGGCCCTGGGATCAGGCCGGGGCGGGTCACCGCCCGTGAGATCCGCCTTGTATGAAAGGATGCACGTCTGCGCCCCCAGCCTTAGGTTGGTCACCCCCAGGTCGCGAAGCCTTCGGCACTCGGCCATTATATCGGCCTGGTCCCGGAAGGCGGGAGCCCCCTTCAGCGGCTCGATGCAGAACGAGCACCCTCCAGAGAGGTATCGCACGCATCCCCTGTAGGTCTCCACCTCCGCTATCAGGGGCTGAGGGTGATCAGGGTGGGAGAGCACAGAGTCAGCCCCCGACAGCAGCCAAGTGTTCCACTCCTCCATGGTCCTCCACCGTTCCCCGCTCTCCGTGCCTGTCAGGATATCGTGGACCATTGCTGCCGCATCCAAACGGGCGAAGTTATGGAACATACCCTGGTATCTGACGTCCGAGGCTGCTGGACCCCCCAGCACAGTTCCCCCTGGCAGTATGCTGGACAGATCCTCGATCTCCCTCCCGGACGCGGGCATGGCCCTGAGATACTTGCCAGGAACGGCGGAGCCGGCGATGATGAGGCTGAGGTCGGCCCTGGGCAGCGGGAGCCCCCGGCGCCACTGCTCGACGGTGAGATATGTTGCCTCGGCCCCCGCCACCCGTGCCGCTCCGAAGGCGGCCCTCACTTGAGGCGACATGTATGGGGGAACCCCAAGGCAGGCAGGCTCGTCAACAAAGCCGTCGATTATCAGCGCCTTCCGGACCTTGACCATAGAGCGAAGTAAGAGTGGCGGCGTATATCAAATAGGCCCTTGTGACCGCTTGCGCGCTCACGCGAACGCACTTCAGGGCCCATTGGTTCGCCAAGTGTACCAGGATTCCAATTTCTGATACGATAATCGCACAGTCAAACGCTATATCAAGCGAGAAAGCAACGGTTGGCGGTCAAATCCCTGCTAACCCTTATATAACATAATGTAAGATTTCGAGACACCCGGGCCCTGAAAAACAGATCCAAACCCGGCGGAGTCGTTTCTCATGACTATGGATAAGAAGACCGAGGAAGAGATGTTAAAGAAAGC
>MVRB01000226.1 GCA_002067635.1 Methanomassiliicoccales archaeon PtaU1.Bin030
CTTGAGACCTGATCTTCACCCGGTAAAAAACCCATTTATATGAATACGATGTTCCTGGCCGATAGGTTAGTTATATGTCGAGCTGGACCGCGGAGATAGAGGCCAAGTGGCAGCAGCGCTGGTATGAGGCCGGGATATTTGAGGCGAATAGGGACGATAGGCCCAAGTTCATGATGATCTTCGCCTACCCGGGATTGACCGGCTACCTCCATGTGGGCCACATGCGCGGTTACACCTACGTGGATGCTATAACCCGCTACAAGAGGATGTGCGGGTTCAACGTTCTGTTCCCCGTGGGGACCCATGCCACAGGCAACGGGGCCATATCCCTGGCCAAGAGGATCCGGGAGAAGGACCAGAAGACCATCGACTACCTTTTGGCCAACGGCTGCCCGCCCGAGAAGCTCGCTGAGCTGACCGAGCCCCAGAAGGTTGTGGATTTCTTCAACCAGGTGTATGTCAACCAGTACTGGAAGAGGTTCGGCTTCCTGGCCGATTGGCGCCGCTTCACATCCACCACCAATCCTGACTACGGTCAGTTCATCCAGTGGCAGTTCAGAAAGCTGCATGACAGGGGGCTGCTCATCCAGAAGCCCTATTTCGCCCCAGCATGCGTGGAGTGCGGACCGGTGGCGGTGGACGCCTCGGAGACCGACCTGTCGAAGGGGGGCAACGCCGAGACCAACGAATATACGCTCCTGAAGTTCAGATGCGGTGACCTCTTCCTGGTGGCCGCGACCCTGAGGCCGGAGACGGTCTACGGACAGACCAACTTCTGGGTCAATCCTGACGTCGAGTATGTCAAGGTGAGGCGCAAGGGCGAGCTGTGGGTCATAAGCCGGCCGTCCTACGACAAGATGCGCTACCAGAAGGACGATCTCACGCTCGAGGGAACCATCAACGGCACCGAGCTGATAGGTAAGACATGCGTGGCACCGGTCATACACCGCGAGCTTCCCGTGCTTCCCGCCACGTTCTGCAAGCCAGATGTCGGCACCGGCCTGGTGACCAGCGTACCCTCGGACGCCCCGGACGATTGGATCTCCCTCAAGCTGCTGCAGGAGGATGAGGCCATCATGGCCAGGTACGGCCTGGACCCTACCATGGTGCGCGCCATCGAACCCATCCCCATCATCGAGACCAAGGGCTATGGACCCCTCCCGGCTGTGGAGATGATTGCCAAGATGGGCATAACCGAGGCCGGGGACCCCCGGCTGGATGAGGCTAAGAAGGCCATCTACAAGGACGGCTTCCACACCGGGCGCATGAGCTCCAACGCCGGCCAGTTCTCGGGTATGAAGGTCGAGGAGGCCAAGGAGCTCATCAAGCAGATGATGATCGAGAGCGGGGAGGCCGAGCTATTCTACGATCTTTCAGAGGAGGTGATCTGCCGCTGCGGTCGCCCTGTCGTGATCCGTAAGGTCCCTGACCAGTGGTTCATCGATTATGCAAATCCCTCCCTGACCGAGGACAGCAAGCGGCATGCCAGGAGCATGCAGATACTCCCCCAGGACTACTATGTGAACATCCAGGGAGTGCTCGACTGGTTCCGAGAGCGGGCCTGCGTCCGTCAGGGGAACTGGCTGGGGACCAGGTTCCCATATGACAGCAAGTGGATAATCGAGGCCATCTCCGACTCCACCCTTTACCCCATCTACTACCTGGTGTCCCATTACTACAACTCCGGGCAGCTCCCCCTGTCCTCCCTCACGGAGGAGTTCTTCGACCATGTGTATCTGGGAAAGGGGGACGCCTCACAGGTCGCGGCGTCCACCGGGGTTTCCGTCGAGGTTCTGGAGCGCATCAGGAAGGATGTGTCCTACTGGTATCCCCTCGATGTGAACCTCGGGGGCAAGGAGCATATGACCGTCCACTTCCCCGCCTTCCTCATGAACCATGTGGCCATCCTTCCCGAGGAGCTGTGGCCCCGCGGGATATTCGTCAATTGGTATGTGACCGGGAAGCTGGGCAAGATATCGAAATCCAAGGGGGGCGCGGAGCCCATCCCGGACGCGGCGGAGCGCTTCGGGGTGGACGCCCTCAGGCTTTACTACGCCAACATCGCCTCCCCCTTCGCTGACGTGGAGTGGGACGAGAGCGCCATCGACAACTACTCATCAAGGATCGACCGGATCCTTCGCACCGTCGATGAGCTCAAGGCCCTACCGGGCGCGGAGCGGCAGAAGGTCGACGACTGGCTCCTATCCCGAATGTCCAACCGCGCGCTCACCATCGCCAGGGCCATGGAGGAGTACGATCTGAGGAGAACGTCCAACGAGGTCTACTTCGAGACCCTCTCCGATGTGCGCTGGTACATGCGCCGGGGAGGAGGGAACGCTCATACCATCTCCCACCTCCTGCGTTCTTGGATACGCATGATGGCCCCCATCACGCCTCATGTCGCGGAGGAGATGTGGGCAGGAACGGGCGAGCAGGGCTTCGTTTCCACGACCCCCTTCCCCAGTTCCGAGGAGCTTCCGAAGGACGCCCTCGCCGAGGCGTCGGAGAACTACCTCAAGGAGGTGATCACGGACATCAACGAGATCCTGAAGGTGACCGGCATAACCCCCCGCAAGCTGTACCTCTATGTCTCCCCCAAGTGGAAGCGGGACGTCCTGGAACTGGGCCTGGATCTCGCGCGCTCCAAGCAGCTCAGCGTCCCCGGGCTGACCAAGGCCGTCATGGCCAAGGATGACCTGAAGCGCCGCGGGAAGGAGTCAGCGGACTTCGCACGAAAGACCGCCGAGGACCTCTTGAAGAGATCAGAGATGGAGCTGAACAAGCTGGCCATGGATATCGACGAAAAGGCTTACCTCCAGGATGCGGCCGTGTTCCTGGCGAGGGAGCTGGGATGCGAGGTAGGTGTCTACTCCGCTGACGACCCCACCGCCCCCGATCCCCAGAAGAAGGCACGCGCGGCCCAGCCGCACAGGCCCGCCATCTACGTGGAGTAACTGGATACCCAGGATGATCTCCACCAGAGGTGCGAGAACCTCGCCCAGGTGGAGCCCCGACCTAAGGGCTCGCCATCGACAAGGGGGTCGTCTGGACTTTTATTTGGATTGACCGGACCAAGGGCCACATACAGATGTACCGTCCCTTACTCCCAGCGTCTGAACAGGTTGTGCTCCTGGCCCACCTGGTCAAGGACCTTGCCCACAACGAAATCGACCATGTCGTCAACGCTCCTGGGCTCGTGGTAGAAGGCAGGTGAGGCCGGAAGTATCACCGCCCCGGCCTGGGCAAGCCTCAGCTCGTTCTCTAACATTATCACGCTCATGGGCGTCTCCCTGGGGACCAGGATGAGCTTTCTTCTCTCCTTCAGCGCGACCGACGCTGCCCTGGTGATCAGGCTGTCAGAGCACCCCGATGCCAGCTTGGCCATTGTGGACTGGGTGCAGGGGCAGATGATCATGGCATCGACCTTATGGGTGCCGGAAGCCGGCGGTGCGAACAGGTCATCGTTGTCATACTTCTCGTCCACCAGCGGCTCCAAGGCCTCGACCTCGAGGTCCGTCTCCTCCTCCAGGACCTTCTTGCCCATGTCGGAGATGATAAGCTCCTTCTCACCCTCGAGCTCCTGAAGGAGCCTGACCCCATATCGGATACCGGAGCATCCGGTGATGGCAACGATGAATCGCATGCCGCATCAATCCTCTCCTTACTATTTTAGACCGCCGAAAGCTACCTCCAGGCGGACGTGGCATCAGCGCATTGTTCAAAAAAGGCAGGAACGACATGGTGGGAACTAGCACGGAGGGGGTTATCAAGATTGCCGACGAGGATCAGCATATTTTTCTGATCAAGGGCGGGGGCAAGGTTATTTAGCTCACCAGCGATTGTCCGTCCGCAGCACCTCCCTCGGAGGAGGCATCCGCCTGCTGGCAGAGCGCGTCAGGGGTCTTTCCAGATACAATCTTCTCTGGAAACGCTTTTATACGACCTCTATATTAATGCCGTAGGCATTATCCATATTTGGGTAGTATCAATATCATTTCGAGGTAGATTAGATGGTCACAGTCTATGATGTCCCGCCGGAGAAGCTTATCGCCAAGGCAGCGGCTCAGCTGAAGCAGATGGATACGATCAAGGTCCCGGAGTGGGCAGAGTTCGCGAAGACCGGAAGGCACACCGAGAAGGCCCCCGTCCAGGATGACTGGTGGTACACTCGGTCAGCCTCGGTACTTAGGAAGGTTTACCTTAAGGGACCCATCGGCACCTCCCGGCTAGCCGGGGAGTACGGCGGGTTCGCTGACCGCGGCTCCAAGCCCAACAAGGCAGTGAAGGGCAGCCGGGCGATCGCCCGCCGCTGCCTCATTCAGCTGGAGCAGTCCGGTCTCATCGCCAAGCAGAAGAGGGACGGAAGGGTCATCACTCCCAAGGGTCAGGCCATGCTCGACAAGGTCGCCAAGGAAGTGTACGACGAGACTCACTGATATCGATAGCGGAGGTATCAATATGCAGGACGCCGAGCTCGAGGAACTTCGACGCCGTAAGATGGCCCAGCTGCAGCAGTCCCAAGAGGCCCAGCTGCAGCAGCAGGCTGCGATGGCCGAACGTCAGAAGCAGATGGAAGCGGAGCGTCAGGCCATCATGCGGCAGATCCTTACCCCGGAAGCGCGGGAGCGGCTGGGTAAGGTCAGGATGGCCCATCCTGATGTCGCTGCCGCGGTGGAGGACCAGCTCATCCGCCTGTTGCAGATGGGAAGGATCCAGGGGCAATTGGACGACAACACCTTGAAGGCAATCCTAAGGAAAGTGTCGCCACAGAAGAGAGATATTAAGATCGAAAGGGTGTAATCTTATGGCCAGGAACAAGCCGACAGCTATGAAGGCCCGCCTTATGAGGGCGGAAAAATCTAACCGCAGGGTACCTGCTTGGGTCATGATGAGGACCAACAGGACCGTTCTCCGGCATCCTAAGAGAAGGAGCTGGAGGCACAGCAAGCTCAAGGAGTGATCTGTATGGACGAGAAGATCATGAACATCACGCTCAGAAAGACCAAGGCCGCTCCCCGCTCCAAGAGGGCGAAGAGGGCCATCAACGAGATCCGAGAACACGTCATTCGCCACATGAAGGCCAAGGAGGACGATATTTGGATCGATCACCGCCTCAACGAAGCTATCTGGGTCAACGGGATCCAAAGCCCCCCTCTGTGCATCACGGTGAAAGCCGTGAAGTTCGAGGATGGGCTGGTCGAGGTCTCCCTGCCCGAGGACGCCACCGTGGAAGAGTAAACACGGTGCTATAGATGATGAAGCTCTCTAGCTACAACGGAAATCCCTTCATCGGGGTCTATTGTGTGGCCAATGAGAGCTTCGCTCTTGTTCCCCCAGACGCACCCCAGCCGCTTATCGACGATATAGAGGGAGGTATGGAGGTCACGGTCATGAAGACCCCTCTGGCCTCCTCCAACATACTTGGGTCGCTGACGGCCATGAACTCCTATGGAGGTATCACCTCTAGCATGGTCGCGCTGTCCGAGGTCCGCCCCATAATGAAGGTCCTGCCGTTCAAGAGGGTCAGGGACCGCATGAGCGCCTGCGGCAACAACATCCTGGTCAACGACAACGCCGCCCTGGTGAACCCTGACCTGGGGCGTTCGGCGATCAAGCAGATCACGGACATCCTGCAGGTCGAGGTGGTGCAGGGCATGGTTGCAGGCCATAAGACCGTGGGATCGGTCTGCGTTGCCACCAATAAGGGCATCCTGTGCCATCCGTCCACCACCAAGGCTGAACTGGAGATGCTGCGATCCCTTTTCAAGGTCCCCGCAGCTATCGGTACCCTTAACTACGGCTCGCCTTTGGTCGGAGCATGCATGATCGCCAACACCAAAGGGGCGGCGATAGGGTTCCGCTCCACGCCTATCGAGATGGGCAGGGTCGAGGACGCGCTGTTCCCGTGATCCTGTACTGATCCCCTCCCGTGTCAAGGTGAGAACACCCAATACTCGGTTGCGGGAGGAAGCTCCTCTTTTATCAGTTCGACCTCGTTTCCGACCCCCAGCACCCGCTCCTCTGGTATGCCCTCGAGGAAGGGCTCTATGGTCTGCACAGAGATGGATAAGCTGCCCCAACGGTAGTGCATCGGCACGACGATGCTGGGCTCGATGACCGAAATAAGCTCCCTGACCTCAGCGAGGTCCAGGGTAAAAGTGCCGCCCACGGGGACGAAGAGAACGTCCACCGGGCCGATGGCCCGGATCTGCTCCCTGCTGAGCATGTGCCCTAGGTCACCGCAGTGGCAGATGCGTATGCCATCGAAAACGAAGGAGTAGATGATGTTGCGGCCTCTCCTGGACCCGGACTCGTGGTCGTGGAAGGTGGGCAGGCCGGTGATGCGCAATCCCTTTACCATGTGCTCGCCGGGCTCACGAACGACAGCGGGATCCCCCTT
>MVRB01000227.1 GCA_002067635.1 Methanomassiliicoccales archaeon PtaU1.Bin030
GATAAACGGGACCATCGAGAACGGGGTGACCATAAAGGGGCCGGTCTCCATTGGGGCTGGGACCAGGATCCGTTCTGGATGCTATATCGAGGGACCTGTTGCCATCGGTGAAGGGTGCGACATCGGGCCCAACGTGGTGATCATGCCCTCCACCAGCATTGGCAATGGGACCATCATCGAGCCTATGAGCTATCTGAACAACTGCCTGATAATGAGCAGCGTCCGCGTGGGCTCTCACTCCCACCTCTCGCATGCGGTCCTCGACGACGGCGTCAGGGCCAAGGCGGGCCTCATGGCGCCGGTCGGCGTCTCCTATTCCCGAGTGGACCGGGAACTGTTCAAGCTC
Organism: Methanomassiliicoccales archaeon PtaU1.Bin030; assembly: GCA_002067635.1. Taxonomy (GTDB): domain Archaea; phylum Thermoplasmatota; class Thermoplasmata; order Methanomassiliicoccales; family Methanomassiliicoccaceae; genus UBA6. The sequence goes on from MVRB01000227.1 coordinate 347, forward strand.
ACCGACGTGGGAGCCCTCGTGGGGCAGGACACACTGGTAGGATCAAGAGTGGTCATCTCCGCAGGATCGGTCATAGGCGCAGCATGCCGGATCGAGGACGGAGTTAAGGTAAGCGGTAATCTCGAAAACAGGAGCGTTGTGGTCTGAAATGTGCGGGATCATCGGATATGCTGGCCCCCGGAACGCCCAAGAGGTAATTCTTGACGGTTTGAAGAGATTGGAGTACCGGGGCTACGACTCCGCAGGCGTGGCCATCGTGGGAAGCTCCCTGGAGATATTCAAGGAAAAGGGAGAGATATCGAAGCTGGCCTCCAGCATGCCCTCCCTCGACGGCCACCTGGGCGTAGGTCACACCCGCTGGGCGACCTGTGGACAGCCATCAAAGATGAACGCCCATCCCTTCCTGGACTGCAAGGGGAGGATAGCGGTGGTGCACAACGGCATCATCGAGAACCACCAAGCGCTGAGGAAGCGGCTCGTGGAGGAGGGCCACGTCTTCACCTCCGAGACCGACACCGAGGTGCTGGTGCACCTCCTGGAGAAGCACTACAGGGGTGACCTCCACGCCGCGCTCAGGGAGACCCTGAGGGAGGTGAAGGGAACCTATGCCACCGTGGCCCTGCACGTGGACAGCAACCAGCTGGTCGCCGCCCGCAAGGAGAACCCACTCGTGGTGGGCCTCGGTCACGGGGAGAACCTCTTCGCCTCCGACGTCACCGCCATCCTCAACTACACCAACAAGGCGCTGTACATCATGGACGGCGAGACCGTGGTCCTCGACCCTCAGAGCGTGACCATCTACGACCATGATGGCAGGATCGTGCAGCGGGAGCCGCACGTGGTCACGTGGACAGTGGAGGACGCCCAGAAGGGAGGGTACGAGCACTACATGCTCAAGGAGATATTCGAGCAGCCCACGGCCATCCACAACTCTCTCCTGGGGAGCCTGGAGGAGCTGGAGAACGGCAACCTTATGGTGGACCAGGACGTGCCCTCGGTGAAGCTGGTGGCTTGCGGCACCTCCTACCACGCCTCCATGGTGGGCAAGTACATCATCGAGGCCCTGGCGAAGATACCCACGACCGTGGAACTGGCCTCCGAATACCGCTACTCTCCAGGCACAGGGGAGAACCCCCTCACCGTGATGCTGACCCAGTCGGGAGAGACCGCTGACACCCTGGCCGCGGCCCGCGAGGCCCGCCGGAGGGGGTGCCGAACTCTGGCCATCACCAACGTCGTGGGCAGCACCATCGCTCGGGAGGTGGACAGCGTGTTCTACACTAACGCCGGTCCGGAGATCGGCGTGGCCGCCACCAAGACCTACACCGCCCAGCTCATGGCAATGTACCTTCTGGGCATTCGTCTCGCGCAGATCCGGCGTGCGATGGGAAGGGATGAGGTGCGGGAGCTTACGTCGGACCTACGGGGAATGCCCCGTTACGTCGGAAGTGTCCTCGACAGGTCACAGAAGGTTAACGAGGCCGTCGACATGCTGGTGCCCGCCCAAAACGTGTTCTTCCTGGGGCGCAACATCAACTACCCAACGATGCTCGAGGGAGCCTTGAAGCTCAAGGAGATATCCTACATCCATGCGGAGGGATATGCAGCGGGGGAGCTGAAGCACGGTCCCCTGGCGCTGCTGACGAGGTCCACGCCGGTGGTGGCCGCATGCGTCAGGGACCATACCTACGAGAAGATGATCTCCAACATCTCCGAGGTGGCCGCGCGCAACAGCCCCATCCTGGCTATAGGTGAGGAGGGCGACACTGACCTTGCGGCAGTGTCTGACGCCATCGTGTACATACCTCCGATAAGTCCCATCCTGTCGCCGGTGCCGCTCACCGTGATGGTCCAGCTCATATCATACTACACGGCGAAGAAGCGCGGCTGCCCCATAGACAAGCCTCGGAACCTCGCCAAGAGTGTGACCGTCGACTAATCCAACCGCTCGGGGCACCTCTCCCTTCGGGAGCAGGATCGGCACTTCCCTGGCCTGTCGTGGTTGCGGTGCGCCTCGCCCGAAGCCATCACCTCGCGCATCTCCGCCATCTTCGACAGCAGGGTGGACCTCAGGTGATCGTCGAAGGCGATGATGTGCTCCACCTCGCCGTACTTTAGTATCCCGTAGCTGACCTTTCCCTCTTTTTCCAGGAGAAGGCAGTAGGCCGCAAGCTGGATTACATGCGAGAAGAGGGGGCCCCGGGGCACTCTCCCGGTCTTGACCTCCACCGGGACCAGCCCCCCATCGATGTCCAAGATGTAGTCAGGACGTCCCGATAGGGCGTGCTCCTCGGAATAAAGGAGACGAGGCGAGCCGGACTCACCGATGTAGGCGATGCGCCCCCTGACCCGGGTTCGCTCCCGCATCTCCTTCGCTCCTTCGGCCTGGTGCTGCGACAGGTGCAGAGCTATGGTGGCCCCCATGAGGAGCACCAGCGCCACGGCCTGGGCCAGGAGGCCCTGGTCGGAGCTGATGCCGAAGAAGGGGACGGCATTGATGGCCAGCACCATGGCAAGGATGGCCAACGTACCCACGATGAGGTCGCTCTTCTCTCCCTCCAGGCGCAGACGGGCCCTTGCCGAGCCGTAAAGGATGAAGATGGCAAGTATTATCCACAGGACGGCAATGATGCTCAGAACCCGGTAGCGCAGCACATAGTCCGGGGAGGCGAAGACGAACACCCCCACCAGGGCCAGGGCCGTGGCCACCAAGGAGCTCACTATGACCACCTTGTCATAGGAGGAGGCGAGCCGCTCCTTCTTCACAATATCCTCCAGGTCTCCGGCCATTCGGTCGTGCTGGTCCCTACCGGCCGCCAGGGCGGGGTCGTCGGTCACCTCATCCCGAAGGCTCCAGCTCAAAGGACAGTAGCAAAACTTCTCCAGGTCCCCGGCCGATATGCCATCCACGGCAACGCCCATGCTGTCGGACTATCTATTGCTGTCTGCCTGAATCGCAAATCGAGGACCGTACGCTGGTCTTACACCTGACGGTTGTCGACGATCTCTTCCGGGCAGAACTCATCTACGGACTGGCTCTCGCAGCTGAGGTTGCACAGTCCAGCATCGATTATCTCTATCCCCGGAGGACAGTCGATCTCCTCCACGTGGCCGAACCAATAGACTACCAGTCCATGGCCGAACATGTCACAGTATTGGCTCAGCTGCCCGCGGACGTTCTTGTTGAACTCGGTGCGGTCCCCGAAGGAGGCCTTGGACTCGATCCAGTTGATTGTCCATCCGTTGACCTTGATGGGTTCGTCGAGGAGGCAGTCGGGGGTCTTAGCGAACTTGCCCCTGAGATCCTTCTCGGTGCGGTAGCTGATGTTATGGGAGTCTAACCATTCGTGCAGCTTGTCCTCTCCCCAGGCCCCACGCTTGTACTGCAGCTCGTTGCCCCAAGGAGAGTAGATGGTGTCCGCCTCGGTGATCTCGATGATCTCCTTCTTCGTTCGGGGGTTGGATATGCACTCCGGTTCGCGGACGTACTTCCAGAAC
>MVRB01000228.1 GCA_002067635.1 Methanomassiliicoccales archaeon PtaU1.Bin030
TCGATGAATTCAAGAAGATGCTGGAGGATAGGCGATGAAGCGGACCGACCTGAAGAAGATCATGGTCATTGGCTCTGGCCCCATCGTCATAGGGCAGGCCGCCGAGTTCGACTTCTCCGGGTCCCAGGCTTGCCGCTCATTGCGGGAGGAAGGGTACACCACCGTGCTCGTAAACTCCAACCCGGCCACCATCCAGACGGACGTAGAGACGGCGGACGTGGTATACATAGAACCGCTCAACGCGGAGACCGTCGCCCGAATCGCGGAGAAGGAGGGGGTGGACGGGATCCTGTCAGGCATGGGGGGTCAGACCGCCCTCAATATATGCTCCGAGCTCGCGGAGAACGGTACCCTGGACCGCCTGGGCATACAGCTGCTGGGGACGCAGCCCCATGCCATCGCCCTGTCCGAGGACCGGGAGCTCTTCCGGGAGATGATGCTCAAGATAGGTGAGCCTATCCCCAAGAGCAGGACCGTACACAGCGTCGAGGAGGCCCTGGCCGCGGCCAAGGAGCTGGGACGCTATCCGGTCCTCATCCGTCCGGCGTACACGCTGGGAGGCACGGGCGGGGGCATCGCCTACAACGAGGAGGAGCTCATCAACATCACCGGGCGTGGGCTCATCTACTCGAGGATCCACCAGGTGCTGATTGAGGAGTCTGTCCTGGGCTGGAAGGAGTTCGAGTACGAGGTCATGAGGGATGCCAAGGACAACTGCGTCATCATCTGCAACATGGAGAACCTTGACCCCATGGGCATCCATACCGGGGAGTCCATAGTAATAGCTCCCGCACAGACGCTCAGCGATGTGGACCATCAGCGGCTGCGCAATGCCACCATCAAGACCATCCGGGCCCTTCAGATAGAGGGCGGATGCAATATACAATTCGCCCTGAACCCCGAGACCAAGGAGTACCGGGTCATCGAGGTGAACCCAAGGGTGTCCCGGTCCTCGGCCCTGGCCTCAAAGGCGACGGGCTATCCGATAGCGCGGGTGGCCGCCAAGATCGCCGTCGGGTATGACCTTGACGAGATCCCCAACAGGATCACTGGAAAGACCTTCGCGGCCTTCGAGCCGACCTTGGACTATGTGGTAATGAAGATACCGCGCTGGCCCTTCGACAAGTTCCGGACCGTGGACCGGACCCTGGGCACCCAGATGAAGAGCACCGGGGAGGTTATGGCCATCGGTAGGACCATCGAGGAGGGGCTGTTGAAGGCCATCCGGTCCCTGGAGATCGACCAGGAGTACCTCGAACCCGGCAGCTGGTCGGACGAGGTCATGATCAGGGAGCTGCACACGGCCACCGACCAGAGGCTGTTCGTCATCGCTGAGGCTTTGCGGCGGGGCATGAGCGTCCGGCGGATCGCAGAGATAACGAAATGGGATGAGTTCTTCGTGCAGAAGGTCCAGAACATTTTGGAGATGGAGACAGCTCTCAAGGGCAGCAGCGAACCCCAGGCCGCTGTTCTTAGGAAGGCCAAGCGGCTGGGCTTCTCGGACGATGTCATAGCCAAGCTCACCGGCCTCAATGCGGAGAGGGTCAGGGAGCTGAGGAAGGAGGCCAAGCTACTGCCCACGTACAAGATGGTGGATACCTGCGCAGCTGAGTTCAAGGCGGAGACCCCCTACTTCTACTCGACCTACGAGACAGAGAACGAGGCCCGTCCGTCGGCCAACAAGAAGGTCATAATCGTCGGGGGAGGGCCCATACGCATAGGTCAAGGTATCGAGTTCGATTATGCCTGCGTGCACGGGGTCATGGCCCTGCAGGAGGAGGGCGTGGACGCCATCATCATCAACAACAACCCAGAGACGGTGTCCACAGACTACGACATATCCGACCGCCTCTACTTCGAGCCGCTGACCCTGGAGGACGTCCTGAATGTCATAGAGAACGAAGATGCCGACGGCGTGATACTCCAGTTCGGAGGCCAGACCGCGATCAACCTGGCCATGCCCCTGATGAGGGCCCTCAAGGGAAAGAAGACCAAGATCCTGGGAACATCGCCGGAGGATGTGGACGTGGCCGAGGACCGGAAATTGTTCTCGGCACTGATGGACAAGCTCGGCATCCTGCAGCCGCGCTCGGGGACGGGTTACTCCTTCGAGGAGGTGAAGGCCATAGCCGAGCAGATCGGCTACCCTGTGCTGGTGCGCCCTTCATATGTCATCGGGGGGCGGGCCATGGAGATAGTCTACAGCGAAGATGAGCTGCGGACATATGTGGCCACGGCGGTCAAGGTGTCAAAGAAGCACCCCATCCTGGTCGACAAGTACCTCTCCCATGCCATCGAGATAGATGTGGACATCGTGGCCGATGGAACGGACGTTTTCATCGGCGGGATATTGGAGCACGTGGAGGAAGCTGGAGTGCACTCGGGGGATGCTACCATGACCATGCCTCCCCAGACGCTGTCACCGGAGATCATTGCGGAGATCATCGACATCTCCGAAAGGGTCGCCAAGGGTCTGAACGTCAGAGGGCTGCTCAATCTTCAGCTCGCTGTGAAAGAGGGGAAGGTCTACATGATCGAGGCCAACCCCCGAGCCTCTAGGACCGTCCCCTTCGTGTCCAAGGCCATCGGGCGCCCCCTCGCCAAGATTGCCACCAAGGTGATGCTGGGCCGCACCCTGAGGGAGCTGGGATGCGTAGGCATGCCCCAGTTCAACCACGTGGCGGTGAAGGCGTCGGTGTTCCCCTTCCTGAAGCTGCCTGGCGTGGACTCCATCCTCGGACCGGAGATGAGGTCCACCGGCGAGGTCATGGGCATCGACCGAAACTTCGACGCCGCCTGTTACAAGGCCCTCATATCCGCGGGGCTCAAGCTACCGGTCTCCGGAGGTGTGTACATCACCGTCAGCGATGCCGACAAACCCCAGATATTGGGCATCGCCAAGGAGCTGCAGGGCATGGGCTTCCGCATATTCGCCACCAAGGGCACCTCGACCTTTCTTCGGGAGCGGGGGCTGCATACAACCACAGTGTACACCATATCCCAGAACATGGACCCGGATGCGCTGGGGCTGATGCGCAACGGGGACATTAATCTCATCATTAACACTCCCAGCGAGGCCTCGGGAGCGCGCCGGGACGGCTTCATGATGAGGCGCCTGGCAGTGGAGCTGGAGATACCCTTCCTGACCACAGTGCAGGCCGCCCGCGCCGCCGTGGCGGCAATGCAGCGTTCCCGCCTTGGCCCCCTGGACGTGGTCGACATCGGCTCCTACCAGAAGAGCTGCTGATGTATGTGACCGTGTAGACGACCATCGGGGCATCCAGCATCTTCTCGTAAGCGGGGACGCACAAGCGTGATGCACGGAGATGCCGATGAGGGCGAGGGTAGAAAGGTAAAAGGGTAATGGAAGAGAAAATTGAACCGAACCTTGAACCCTGATCTTCATCTGTTGTTCTGAACTAGTGGATGATCAGGCTCTTTACGCCCCGGCAGATCTTGATACGAGGTATCAGCTCCGGCGGTACCTCACTGCCAGTGATGACGTACAGCCTCGGCTCGTCGGTGAGCTCAGGGTCATCGACCAAGGCCTGTCTCACACTGATGCCCGCTTCTGCGATGACGCCCGTTACATCGGCGATGATGCCTGGCACATGGGCGTCCGTGGGAATCACCTCGATGCAGCTCCAACCCATCAGGGGCGCTACCTCCTTGAGCATGGCGGTGGGTCGAAGGGCCGTGAACACCCTCCTGAGCTCTTCCGTGGACTCTATGGTCTCCACCGCGGCCCTGACTATCCTTCTGTCCACATTGATGGCCCTGGCCACCGCTACGTCCCCGACCTCCACGTCCCCGGAGTAGATACGTCCTTCCTTGACCCTCAGACCATTGGTCATCAGAAGCCTGGCAACCTTACCTTGCGAGGGATATCGGCCGAAGTACTTGGAGAGGGAATACCACATGGCCGGAACATCGTCGCTGGCGATAAAAGAGTTTGCTGAACATCCATCATCTCCTAACGTGCCATTCCGAACATGTTAAGGCCCTGGCATGATATCGAGAGTCTAAACCTCTCAGAAAATGGTTTATACATGCTAGATATTGTCTAGCAAGCGAGGCGTACCAATGTCAGGTAAGAGCATCCGCATGGAGCGGATCATAGACCGGAACTCTGGACGGGCCGTAATTGTGCCCGTGGACCATGGCATCACCATGGGTCCGATCCAAGGGCTAGTGGACATGAAGGCCACCATCGACAAGGTGTCCCAGGGAGGGGCCACCGCTGTTGTCATGCATAAAGGGGTGGTGCCTTATGGCCATCGGTCCTTTGGCCGCGACATAGGCCTCATAGTTCACCTTTCGGCGAGCACCTCCCTCTCCCCGGACCCCAACTCCAAGGTAATCGTCACGACGGTGGAGGAGGCGATCAAGATGGGAGCGGACGCCGTTTCCATACACGTCAACATCGGCGCCAGCACCGAGCCCGACATGCTACGTGACTTCGGCCAGGTGGCCAGGGAATGCAACGAGTGGGGGATGCCCCTCATGGTGATGCTCTACCCCCGGGGCAAGGACATCAAGAACAACTACGACGTGGACCTGCTGAAGCAGTGCGCACGGGCGGGGATGGAGCTGGGGGCGGATATCGTCAAGACGTCCTACACGGGCGATATCGACACCTTCCGGGAGGTGGTGAAGGGAGCTATCATCCCGGTTCTCATCGCGGGAGGACCGAAGATGGACTCCGACCGGGACCTCCTGCAGATGGTCAAGGACTCCATCGAGGCGGGCGGCTCGGGCGTGAGCATCGGCAGGAACATATTCCAACACCGCAATGTGACGGGCATAACCAGGGCTGTCACCGAGGTGGTATTGCACGATGCCTCTGTGGACGAGGCTCTGAAGCTACTAGAGTGATAGCATGGAGAAGCTCATATGGGTACGGGCCGACGGCCCCGCGGACTACGAGGAGCGCAAGAAGTTGGTCTCATCGGCCCTGGAGGAGGGCATGGTCCATATCCTCCTAAGAGAGGAGGACCAGGCGCTTCAGCGTCTGGGAAGGTTCGAGGCCATGTTCATAAAGGGCCCTGATGTGTATTCCGGGGAGGATCGCATCGGTACTATAGTGGAGATATCCACGCCTGAGGACCTGCAGCGAGCTTACTCCCTGCGCGACCAGGTCAGATACCTGCTTATCTCCGCCCGGGACTGGAAGGTCATCCCCCTGGAGAACCTTATCGCAGAGTTCCAGGGCTCTCACACCCGTATACTGGTGGTGGCGACCGATCCCTTGGAGGCCAAGCTCTACCTGGAGACCATGGAGAAAGGGGCCGACGGAGTGGTCATAGAGGTCGACGACCCTGGCTTACTATCCTCCTTCGCCGGCCTGGCGGACCAAGGGAAGGTGAGCGTCGAGCTGGTCCCTGCCACGGTGACCTCCATCCGGCCATTGACTCTGGGGGACAGGGTGTGTGTGGACACATGCTCCCTGCTGAGGATTGGGGAGGGGATGCTGGTGGGCTCGCAGTCATCTTGCCTCTTCCTGATCGGATCGGAGAGCGCGGAGAGCGAGTACGTGGCAGCCCGGCCGTTCCGCGTCAACGCCGGCGCTGTACACTCTTACATAATGATGGCCAAC
>MVRB01000229.1 GCA_002067635.1 Methanomassiliicoccales archaeon PtaU1.Bin030
GATCGATCGCGAGATCCTTCGCATGATGGCCAACCGCACGGCGGCAGCGGTGGAGATGGGTAAGATGAAGGCCGATGATTCCTTGCCCCTCCGCGCACCCCAAGTTGAGGAGAAGGTCATCGAACGTTACGTGATGAGGGCGAAGGAGTTCGGGATGTCTGCCGAGTCCGCCCGTCAGATAGCAGAGCTGCTCATCGTCGAGTCCATCGAGCAACAGGGGCGAATACCCAGACCACAGCAATCGAAGAGGGTGCTGGTCGTCGGCGGGAACGGCCGCATGGGTGGCTGGCTCTGCCGATTCTTCGCCTCCCGGGGCCACAAGATACGTATATTCGACAAGGGGGAGAACGCCCTTTTCCCGGTAGAGAAGGACCTCAAGAAGGGCGTGAGGGACGCGGAGGTCATTGTACTGGCCACCCCAATATCCCAGACGGCCGAGGTGCTGAGGGAGGTCCTTTCATACGGCCCCAAGGGCCTGGTCTTCGATATCGCCTCCATAAAGGCCCCATCGATACCTATCCTCCGTGAGGGCGCCTCCAGGGGTGCCAAGGTATGCTCCCTGCACCCCATGTTCGGGCCCGAGGCCGCCTCCATCATAAACCGCAACGTGGTAATATGCAACTGCGGTTCCCCCGAGGCCCTCGACCTGGCCAGACCGCTGGTGGACGGGGCCAACGTGATCGAGATGGATGTGGAGGAGCACGACTCCCTGATGGCTTACGTGCTGGGCCTGAGCCATGCGGTCAATATCGCCTTCTTCGAGGCTCTCCGCCAGAGCGGCAGAGGGTACAAGGAGCTGGACAGTGCCGGCTCCACCACGTTCCACCGGCAGGTGGAGATCTCACGGGACGTGGCATCGGAGAATGCTCAGCTTTACTATGAGATTCAACATCTCAACCCGCACAACGCGGAAGCTCTAGGCTACCTGCAGCGCGCCCTGGAAGACCTCCGGAAGGCCGGGGTCACCGGGGACCGCGAGGCGTTCGAAAAGATGATGGTCGAGGGCAGAGAGTACTTCGGAGGTAATTGAATGGCTAAGATCAAGGTCGCGGTTCTGGGCGCAACGGGGATGATAGGGCAGAGGTTCGTTCAGCTTCTAGAGGACCACCCCATGTTCGAGATCGGTGGACTTTATGCCTCGGAGAGGTCCGAGGGGAAGAGGCTGGGAGACACCCTCAAGGTCAAGGACCATCAGTTCGAGGAGGACACCCTGGACATGAGAATCGAGCAGCTGATGGTACCCAACATCGCCCGTGACTGCAGGTTGGCCTTCTCCGGCCTGCCGTCCGACATCGCTGGACCCTTCGAGACCCAGCTTGCCGAATCCGGGGTCGCTGTGTTCTCCAACGCGGCGAACCACCGAATGGAGGGGGACGTCCCGCTGCTCATACCGGAGTGCAATGCTCCCCACCTTGACGTTGTCAAGAAGCAGGCCACCTTCAAGGATGGTGGCTTCATCGTCACCAACGCCAACTGCTCTACCACCGGCATAGCTGTACCGCTGAAGGCGGTGGACAGATCGTTCGGCCTGGACTTCGTGTGCGCCTCCACATATCAGGCCGTGTCCGGCGCCGGTTACCCAGGAGTGCCCTCCCTGGACATACTTGGTAATGTGGTCCCGTACATCAAGAATGAGGAGGAGAAGATGGAGATGGAGCTGGCCAAGATATTGGGCTCGGTCAGCAAGGGTAAGTTCGTCAACCACCCCGTGGAGGTCCTGGCATCCTGCGTCAGGGTTCCGGTGGAGGATGGGCACCTGGAATCGGTCACCTTCCGTACCGAGAAGGATGCTACCGTTGACGAGATGATCAAGGCCCTATCGTCATTCAAGGCCGAGCCTCAGCGCCTGAAGCTGCCCACCGCGCCGGTCAGGCCTGTCATCGTGCGCAAGGAGGCGGACCGCCCCCAGCCGATCTACGATGTGAACGCCGGGGAGCCGGAGAGGGCGAGGGGCATGGGGACAGTTGTGGGAAGAGTAAGGAAGAAGGGTACCTTTTTCAAGATGTTCGTACTGTCCCACAATACCATCCGGGGAGGCGCGGGGGGCTCCGTCCTCAACGCCGAATTGGCAAACGCTAAGAAACTCCTATAAGGTGATTCCGTGAAGAGAACGTACGAAGAGATCAACGCGAAGATCGAGAAGGGCGATGCCGTCGTAATGACGGCAGAGGAGGCCATCCAACTGGTGGAGAGCCAGGGAGTGGAGAAGGCCACCAAGGAGGTGGACGTTGTGACAACGGGTACCTTCGGCGCTATGTGTTCCTCGGGAGCGTTCATCAACTTCGGTCACTCGGAGCCACCTATCAAGATGCAGAAGGTGTGGCTGAACAACGTGCCTGCCTATACTGGCCTGGCGGCGGTGGACGCCTACATCGGTGCCACCGAGCTGCGCGACGGTGATGGCATGGAGTATGGTGGGGCTCATGTGATTGAGTCCCTGGTCAGGGGGGAGGCGGTCCACCTCCGGGCATCGGCCTATGGCACAGACTGCTACCCTCGGCGGGATATTGACACCTACATCTCGCTGAAGTCAGTGAACCAAGCATACATGTTCAATCCCCGCAACGCCTATCAGAACTATGGTGTGGCCACCAACTCCTCTGAGAAGGCCTTATTCACGTACATGGGGAAGCTGCTCCCCCATTACGGAAACGCGACCTACTGCAGCGCAGGCCAGCTTTCGCCTCTGCTCAAGGACCCTAAGCTGCGGACCATCGGCATAGGCACCAGGATATTCCTCGGAGGGGGGATCGGCTACGTGGCCTGGGAAGGTACGCAGTTCAAGACCAATGTGCCTGAGAGGAACGGGGTACCCTCTTCCGCGGGACGCAACCTGGCGGTCATAGGGGACCTCAGGGGGATGAGCGACGAGTTCCTGCGGGCCCTCAACTTCCACGGTTACGGGCCAAGCCTGGGGGTCGGCATCGGGGTGCCCATCCCCATCCTGGACGAGGACCTGATGCGATCGGCAAGCGTACGCGATGACCAGATCTACGCACCGGTCCTGGACTATGCCATCCAATCCCGCAACCGCAAGCCTATGATGGAGGTGAACTACGCTCAGCTGCGCAGCGGCACGGTGGAGCTGTTCGGGAAGAAGGTGAAGACCTCCTCCCTCTCATCGTACTTCAAGGCCCGGGCCATTGCCGAGCGCCTCAAGTCCATGATAATGAAGAACGAGTTCCAGCTAACTGAGCCGGTGGTTCCCCTGCCTACGAGCAGGGAGCAAAGGCCACTGGACGTGTGCTCGAAGGAGGAGGTGCTGTAGATGGCCAAGCGCAAGTTCAACCTGTATTTCCGTCCCGAGCTGGTCAATGAGCCCATTACCTATGTCCTGGTCAAGGACTTCGACCTGCGCTTCAACATCCTCAGGGCGGAGGTGGTGGAGCATGGAGGGCAGCTCCTGATAGAGGTCGACGGCAAGCCTGCCCAGATCACCAAGGGTGTGGCATACCTGCAGTCGATGGGCGTTACGGTCAAGGAGCTGAACGAGTTCGTCACCAAGGACGAGTCCCGGTGCACCAACTGCGGGATGTGCGTTTCCATATGCCCGGCCGACGCCATAGAGATGGACCGCAAGGACTGGACCGTCAAGTTCCATCTGGAGAAGTGCATCGCATGCGGCCTGTGCGTCAGCTCC
>MVRB01000230.1 GCA_002067635.1 Methanomassiliicoccales archaeon PtaU1.Bin030
GCTACCGGTCAGGGCAGCCTTGATCATGGCATAGGCACAGCCCACCCCGGAATCGACGGTTATCGCGGCCACGGGGCAGTTCACCTGACAGGCCCCGCACTCCATGCATCTTTCGGGCGCGGCCATCCGTGCCCTGGTCCCGGAAGGGACGAACACTCCATGCGGGCAGACCTCTGAGCAGCGGCCGCAATTGATGCACTTTCCCGGATAGAACCTCAGCGTATTGATGGCGTTACCCTCGGCCTCCTTCGTTCCCATCATCAACGGTATCTCCATCATCAGAACCACCTCCAATACATCGCTCCCGATATCGCCAGCATCGACAGGCCAATGATCAACAAGGCCACCATGACAGGAATCCAGCGGAATATCTCCTTCCTCACACCCGTTCTTGAGGTATAGGTGGTGCATCCCGTGAAGTTCAGAGCCATGTAGCCGACCACGGACGACATGACCAGAGCGACAGCGGGCACCAGAAAGACCAGGGCCAGGCCGCTCACGTTGCCATCGAGCGTGATCTTGGCGATGAACGGGAGTGAAAGCAACGCCCCCAGGATCAGCCCCTTGGAGGAGAAATCACTGGTCGGGAGGTGAGGAAGGAGGAGAGGAAAGAGGACTGCCCCTCCCAGCACCGTGACCACCGAGGCTAGGGCTCCCAGGGTCCCGGCTATGAGGAACAGGATTATCGATACGGGGATGAGGTACTTCAGGGACAGCATGACCTCCACGGGGGTCAGCACAGCGCGTTCCCTCCATGGGAACGTCACCCTCCTCATCTCCGGCGTCGCCTTCCCCGTTCTCATGTACTCCTTGAGGTCAGTTGCCCTGATGGGGCCGTAGGACACAGAGAAGCCGGTGCTCCTCTTCACCTGATGGGCGGCTACGCCCGGGGCCCCCAGCTGCGGAAGTATGAGCTGCCGGTGCTCCACCACCTTGTCAAGGCCGGTCACCTCTATCCGGTGGATGAGCTCCTCCGTTCCGAAGGTGCCTTTCCCGGCCGCGCACCACACGTTCACGCCCTTGGTATCGAGGACCAGGATGTAACAGTCCGTTCCTGCGAGCGAGGAGCGCAGGGCATCGAAGCTCAGGGAGTAGTTGGCCGATACCAGGACCGGGGACCATTGGTCGGGCGAACCCAGTCTGTAAAGTCCTGGCACTACCTTATGGCCCATCCTGTTGAGCCCGAGCCGGGCCTGGAGATGGTCGAGACGATCGCGGGCGGTGAGGGCCGAGGTGGTGGTCACTATATCATCGGTCAAGGATCTCCCCTCACTCGCCACCAACATCCTGAAACAGATCGCCGAAGCGGTCCTTCACCACGCTGGAGATCTCCTCGTTCTTTATGAGATAGATGCAGCAGACCTTGCCATCCTTCTCCCTGGTCACGACCGAGAGCTTATCACCAGGGGCCAATCCCGCCTTCTTCCTTATCTCCTTGGGTAGAACCATCTGCCCCCTCTCGTCTATAGTGACTATGGCCGCGACCGTGACCTCGCTCCTGATGGGAACCTCGCAGCACTTCTCCTTCTTTCGTCCCTTTATCATACAGCTAGCGCATGATAGGCAACATATATGAATTTTCTGAATTTTCTGATTATCACGAAACGGCATGATCAACGATAAATGATAACCCGCCAATGCTCCATACTGAGCGCCCATGGACGAGATCGACGTAACCCTTTGCCGCCTCCTGATCTACAACTCCCGGATGTCCTACTCCGAGCTGGCCAGGGCCGCGGGGATCAGCGTGCAGACCGCCCATCGCCGCATCCAGGAGCTTGTATCGCTAGGGGTCATCGCCAGGTTCAATGCTTCCTTCTCGGCCAGAGCGTACCGTTCCACCTGGGTCCTGGTCCATGGGCCATCCCAGGCACCGTCGATGGAGCGCGTGCTGGAGGATCTGAACGGCGAGAAGGAGATGGACATGGTGATGGTGTCCTCAGGCAAGTACCTCTACATCTCTGGCACTGTTCTGGACCCCGGCCGCATCAACAGGTTCACGACCGCGGTGACGAAGATAGCGAAACTGGTGCGCCCCGAGGTGGGCGTGGTCTACAACCCATCGCTGATGGACATCGAGGAGGATGCCACCATTTACCCGTTGGATCTCAAGATCGTGTCAGCCCTGAAGTATGATTCCCGGAGGCCGATCACCGAGGTTGCGCGGGAGCTGGGGCTAGCGCCGCGGACGGTAAACAGGCATATATCCCGCCTCATGAAGAGCATGCTCGTACACTTTGCCTACGAGTGGTATCCACAGCGGTCCGGGGACATCATCAGCGCCATCCATCTTAATATCAGGGAAGGGCAGGACCCGAAGAAGGTGGCAGTAGCGCTGGTGCGGCGGCTGTCGACACGGGAGATCATAACCTACAACTTCAGCGACCGGCCGGAAACGATCATATCCATGGTGTGGAGCCCCAGCATCCATGAGCTGAACAACCTGGTCCTGGAGCTGGAGAGGGACGGGATCTTCAAGGAGGTTGTGCCGCGGGTGGTCCTTGATGCCCGATACTATGAGGGGATCAAAAGCAGCATCCCATCCAATGTCCAGTACGGTCCGAGATAGGTTCGGAGGTGCAATATTTCCCGGACCTCCGGGAAAAGTTGTACGTGGTGGGCTCTCCAGGGACATTATTTCTCCCGAGCCCTTGACGGGGAATGAAGAAGGGAGCAGGCTATCACGGCACATAAGGTGAATGAGATGAGAACATACCTCACTAGATGGATGAGCGTGCTCATCCTGCTATCGTGCGTCCAGGCGGCCCTGAGGATCTTCTTCGCGGTGGGCCTGACCGGAAGCCTGGGCGCAGAGACCCAGCAGCAAATAATGAACATGGTGGACAGCCCTCTGGAGGATTGGACGGCGACCATAACGCTGCCATTCTTCGTCCTGGGGGTATCTGGGGCGGTCGCCGCTGGCGGGCTCCTCCTGAACAGGGGCTGGGGCGTCTACGGAACCGCCGCTGTGTCCCTTGCCACGATCGCCTACGACCTTTGGGCGGCCTTGGCCATCCAGCCCTCGGCGCTCTTCGGGATGGTCGTCCCCATGGCGTTCCTCATCTACGCGGTCGGTATCTGGGGACGCGGGAATCACCGCACGGTGGTGAGCTGATGAGGGTGCTGGTGGCGTTCGGAAGCAAGTACGGGTCTACCGCCAGTCTGGCCGGGTTCATAGGGGAGGAGCTTAGGAGCAGGGGCTATGAGGTCGATGTCGTCGACCTGCGGCTCGATCCTGATCCAGAGGTCGAGAGCTATGACATCATCGTGCTGGGAAGTCCGGTGTTCGTGGGAAAATGGACCAGGGAGGCGAGGCGCTTCCTGGAGAGCAACGGTGCGCAACTGTGCGAACGCAAGGTGGCCCTGTTCGTGAGCTGCAGCGATGTCCTGTTCCCTGAGAAGATCGAGTCCGGGAGGAAGATGTACCTGGAGGACGTCGCAGCGTCCGTCCCCGGCCTCCGGCCAGTGTCGCTAGGGATGTTCGGCGGCGTCATCGACTTCTCCAGGTACGGCGCCCTTACCAAGGCGCTCCTGGCAGGGGTAGGGACCAAGAAGCAGCTGGCGGGAAGGGGGATCGATGTGACCAGCCCCTACGACTACCGCGACTGGGAGCAGGTCAGGAGCTGGGCCAGGGCTTTGTAGGGAGCGCATCAGTCATGGAACACGATGTTCTCATGGCTGATCACCGCGTTCCCGTTACCGTTCTTCCCGGCGGCCTTCTCCTCCCTGCACTTCGCTATCCTGGACTGCATCTCCGCAGAGGAGACGTTGGCCAGCCCCTTGGCGAAGGAGCCTATGCGGACGACATCGCCCTTCTTGAACTTGCCCTCTACGGAGATTATGCCACACGGGAGCAGGGAGCCACCGTCACGGAGGGCCCGCTCGGCCCCCTCGTCGACGATGATCTTTCCACGGGGACAGGCGAAGAGTATCCATCGCTCCCTGTTGGTATAGTGGGATTGCGCGGTGAAGAGGGTCCCCAGCTCCTCGCCCCTGGTGACGCGCACGATCACGTTGGGGGTTCGCCCATTAGCTATCACCATGTTGCACCCTGACTGCATGGCTATGCGGGCGGCGTTGATCTTGGTCCGCATTCCCCCAGTGGACCTTTCCTTCTTCTTCTCCCCGGCGATCCTCTCCAGGTCCTTGGTGATCTCGTCCACCGTGGGGATGAGCTTGGCGTCCTTGTCGGCCTCAGGGTTGCGGTCGTAAAGGCCGTCCACGTCCGTGAGCAGGATGAGCAGGTCCGCATCCATCTTGCTGGCCACCAGCGCGGAGAGCTTATCGTTGTCGCCGAAGATCTCCTCTATCTCATCGGTGGCTATGACATCGTTCTCGTTGACGATGGGTACGACCCCCAGCCGGAACATCTCGTCCAGCGCCTTGCGGAGATCCAGATAGCGGGCGCGATCGGAGAACGCCCCGTAGGTGAGCAGGACCTGACCCACGCTCTTGCCGTACCTGCGGAAAGCATCCCTCCACGCGAGCATCAGCGTGGCCTGGCCGACTGCGGCGCAGGCCTGCTTCATGGCCACGTCCTTCTTCTTGCCGTCCAGGGAAAGCTCAGAGGAACCTGAGCCTATCGCTCCAGAGGTCACCACGATGCTCTGTATGCCATCCTGGTCCAGCTCTGCCACCTGCCGGGCCACATCATCTATGTATGACTGGTCCACGGTGCCATCGTCCTTGCAGATGGTGTTGGTACCTATCTTGATGACGATGCGCCGGGGGTGGAGGTCCCTCATTGGATCTTCCTGTGGGTGAACTTGCGGCCTTCCTTACCCACGTACTCGGCCACGGTCTGACCGTGACCCCGCAGCTTGTACTTGTAGATGACGAGCCCCTCCAGACCGACAGGGCCCCGGGCATGGGTCTTGTTGGTGGATATCCCCACCTCCGCTCCCAGGCCGTAGCGGTAGCCGTCAGAGAAGCGGGTGGAAGCGTTCCACATGACAGAGGATGAGTCCACCATGTCCATGAACCTCTGGGCCGATGCTTCGTCCGAGGTTATTATGGCGTCGGTGTGGTGAGAGGAGAATCGGTTGATGTGGGCGATGGCCTCCTCCAGGGAGTCCACTATCTTGACGGATAGGATGAGGTCGTTGTACTCCGTTTCCCAGTCCTCATCGCTGGCCTCCTTCGCATCGATTATC
>MVRB01000231.1 GCA_002067635.1 Methanomassiliicoccales archaeon PtaU1.Bin030
CCGTCGATCCTGATACCATTGTCATCGATCAGGTCAATATCAGTAGTCATTCCCGACATGAATATCACCTCACTCTGTTCTCGGCGCCGATTGCCCGGACACCTGCTCCAGGTACGCCTTCACCTTCTCCGTCAGACCGTGGGAATGGGCGTCCTGCTCTATCATCTGGATGGCCTTGATCGCATGCACGATGTTGTCCACCTCGCCATCCAACCATATCCTTCCGTTCTGGCCCACGAATATCCGGCAGTTCGTGTATCCCTTTATCATCTGGATCATGGAACCGCTCTTCCCTATCACCCGCGGTACCTTGCTCGGCGACACCTCAATGATCTGTCCGCCCTGGAGCTTCCTCAGCCCCTGGTCCTTCATAGTGACCTGGACCCTCATGGTCTCATCGACCATCAGCACCTTCGCGAGGATCACGTCGCCTACGTTCATATAGCGGGCGGTGTCGCCGAACTCCACCCTCCAAGGCACCTCGTTGACATGCAACGGGGCAGGGTACGGGGAGTTTATATCGATTAGCCAGTTTGAAGGTCCGATGTCCTCGACCTTCCCAATAACGCTGTCCCCCACAGCGGGGATGTACCTCCCGCTCAGAGGAATGATGTTCACGTAGTTCGATTTCACGGATTTGATGCCGAGGAGGGCGGCGAAAATCTTACCATCGGAAACATACGTTCCCGCCCCCGGTTTTAATTTCTCTCCCTCAAGGAGATCTCCGGGCATAACGATCTCCCTCGGTTGTCTCGACCCTTCACTATTCATACATTATCTCCTTAGATATTTTACCACACGCGAATGTAAGCTGATTGTATCTCGTCTTAAATTCCTTTGCCCCGGCGTAATATATCATATATCTTAAGAATTCGCTCAGACCGTGCCTTTGAGGATCTTGGTCTCCACATCCCCTTTGGTCCTTTCCGCCAACTTCGTTAGGAAATCATCACGCATGCCCGCCGGCAGCTCAACGATGCCTATCCAGTTCCCGTTGGATTGCCATTCGTCCCGGGTTATCTTTCCGGACTGGGCGATGTACTCATAACAGCGACCGTACTGATCTCCGGTGAGCTTCACCGCGATCCTGACCTTGTCGAAGCGAATAGGTATGAGCGGCCGGAGGGCCTTCAGGACGTTCTCTATCTGCGATTCCGCGGACCTGAATGGATCGACATGCACCCGAGCCTCCTCCATCGCCGCCTCGATCCTGGCCGGAGGATGGGGAGCGGAGGTCTGAGGGTTGATGGCGTTCCGGGCGATCTCCGCCACGATGCGCTTCCTCTTGCTCTCTTGCATCTCCTTTCGCTGCTGGGTGGTCAGCTGCACCTCGCCCTTCAGGATGATCTGCCTGGCGACATGGAGGGGATCGGTGTTTCCGAACACCTCCTGCAGCTTCTTTTCTTCAGGCCTTGTCCCTTTGCGGGCGTTGCGGAAGACCTCGTCGATGACCATGTGTTCGGCGAGATCAACCTCCTTGCCCTCCCGTATTAGATTGACCACCTTGGGGTCGATGAGGATCTCGAAGGTCTCCCCATGGGATTCCAAACGGGCCACTATGGCATCCTCTATATCGACCATGGTAATCCTTTACTATTCAGCATTGGCCTTTTTGACCACAGATTCCACCTCGCCGTCGTCCAGCCGGCGGAAGTCCGCCCCAACCCGAACGATGCCGATCTCCACGGACTTGGGGTTCAGCTTCTCCTCTTCTGTGGCCTTCTTCAGCGCCTTCAGGCCTAGGACGATGGCGTCTTCCATCTCCATGCCTTCCTGGTACTGCTCCTCGAAGACCTCCATGACCATGTTGCGGCCGGCGCCTATGCTTCCTGCCTTGTAGGATACCAGAGCGCCTGAGGGGTCTGTCTCGAACAGGTGCACGCCCTGGTCATCGACACCAGCGATCAAGAGGGCAGTACCGAACGGCCTGACGCCTCCATACTGCGTATAGTTCTGCTTGTAATCACATATTTTTTTCACAAGCATCTCCACGCTGATCCTCTCGTCGTAAGTGATCTTGCTTATCTGAGAGGTGACCCGGGCATGGTCCACCAGGACCCTAGCGTCGGCGACCAGGCCTGAGGTGGCACAACCGATGTGCTCGTCGATCTGGAAAATTTTCTCGATGGATTTGGGCTCCATGAGACGGCTGGCGATGCGCTTGTCAACAATTAGGACCGCACCGTCCTTGAACTTCAGACCAACAGTGGTGGTACCTCTCTTGACAGCTTCTCGCGCGTATTCAACTTGGAACAGCCTTCCATCGGGCGAGAACACGGTGATGGCCCTATCATACGCCATTTGTCCTGGTTGCATTATAACACTCCTTGACTACGCGAAAATCACTAAAGCACTTCTTCGATATATATGTTGATATGTTACCCAGGTATGTCAAGGACCACACTTGTCGCCCTTCAGAGACTCCCGGGTGTATCCTTCGCTCCCGAGCATCCCTTCCCTTAACGTTCGGAGGGTTCCAGATGTCTTTTTGGTGACCACGGCACTAGCATCGTCGTTGAGGGCCTCGATGGCCCGATGTTGGTCCTTCCATCCCACCCTCAGGATGCCCTCGACCCCATCGAACTGTATGACCTTGTAGCGAATACCCGCCCGGTGCAGGGAGGAGTTGAGGCATGCGTAGAGGGCATCCTCGGTGATACTTTCCTCTCCGCGCACGCGGACCCTGATGTACCGTCTTCTGCCCCTCTTTTCCTTGACGACCATGGGAGAGCGGCGTGGCCAATATCGTTTGACATTAAGTAAGTGACGGGGTGGTGACACCGGTGATGACGACGAGCACCCGGACCTTGCCCTTCAGCTCCGGCTCCACCGAGCATCCCCAGATGATCCTCGTCCGTGGATTTAGGCGTGAGGACACCATCTCCGCGGCCCTCTCGGCCTCCCCGACAGTGAGGTCCGACCCTCCCTGGACCCGTATAAGGGCACCTTTGGCAGTGGTCATGTTGAAGTCACCCAGCAGGGGGGAGGTCAACGCATCGTCCACTGCGTCCTTTATCCTGTCATGTTCGTCCGAGCTTTCGCCCATGCCGATCATGGCCATCCCTCCGTCCTTCATGATGGTGTGAACGTCATTGAAGTCCACGTTCACCAGCCCAGGCCTGGTGATGATCTCGGTGATTCCCTTGATGCCGTACATCAGCACCTCATCGGCGACCTTGAACGCGGCGTTGAGCGGCAGCTTAGGGACAAGCTTCAGCAGCTGTTCGTTGAGGATCACGATGGTGGTGTCGCAGTTCCTCTGCATCTCCTCAAGCCCCTTTTTGGCGTTCTCCATCCGCACCCGCCCCTCGGATCTGAACGGCAGGGTCACGATGCCGATGGTCAGCGCCCCATTGCGGTGAGCCAACTCGGCAACGTAGGGAGCGGAGCCGGTGCCGGTCCCTCCCCCCATGCCTGCGGTGACGAAGACCACGCTGCTGCCGTTGATGTACCTGGAAATATCGTCCTTGGCCTCCTCCGCCGCCTTCCTTCCGACCTCAGGGATGGCCCCCGCCCCAAGACCCTTGGTCAGGACCCTTCCCAGCAAGATCTTGTTCTCCGTACTCACGTTCAAGAGGTGACGAGCATCGCTGTTGGCGGCCACCAATGTCGCGCCCTTCACCCCGTCGGTCGCGAGCCGATGGATGGTGTTCGATCCACCGCCCCCGCAACCTATGATCGATATGTTGATCTTGATCGACTCCACCAATCTTCTGAGCTCCTCATCATCCTCGCTGGTGATGGAGCATCCCATTCCCGAGGCCAATGGTTCATACGCGGCAGCGATGCTATCGGCCAGGCTTGCAAATGAGTTCATGTGCATCCCTAAGTTAGATTGAACCGTCCATACAGTAGTAAATATTAATATCTATATTCCTGATTTCGATAAATAAATTTCAAGCTATATATAATGCATATTGTTCTAATATATAATATATTATTATATAATAATTACCAGTAGGTCCAGCGTTGTCAGAGAACATGCCGGGAATGAAAAGCTGGATGAGAAGTTGTCTATCGGCAACGTGTCGAATCGCATCATACGAACTCGAAGGCAGCGCCGCAGGTCCCGCACTCCGTGGCACCGTCTGGCAGTTTGGCCCCGCACTCAGGACAGCGGTCGTTGAGGATGGCACCGCATTCACAGGTCTCGTCGTTAGGACCTATTGCCCGATCGCACACAGGGCAGGTGCGTGGCCTGAACTGATGGAACGGCTCGCCGCAGCGGTTGCATGAGGTATCGCTCTCGCGGACCAGGAACCCGCAGGAGGGGCATGGGAAGGTTCCCCCGTCCGCCACGAAGATTGCCCCGCAGGACCTACATCTGGTAGCGCCCCTCTCGAGCCCTCCACCGCAAACAGGGCAACTCGTTTCAGAAGAGGCCGCCAGCGCCCCCTCGACCGTATCCCTCGGCACCATCGGTTGCACGTAATTGCGTGAGGTGGTGCTCTCGCGGCCCTTGATGGCATATGTCCTGCTGCAGTAGGGACAGTTCCCCACTCTAGCCAGGCAGACAGAGTGGAACACCTTGCCGGTACCGCAGCGAACATATTCCGATCCCTCCTTTATCCTGCCCATGCAGATCTGACAGATCTCCGGCTGCACCTTTGGGCCTGTTATCTGGACGCGTGGACGTCCTTGCGTCTCTGTGGCATCGGCATGATGGCCTGACCTTTTAACGTAGATGATCTTTTTGATCAGATCACCGAAGCCCGTACCTGCCAGAAGGGTTGCCAGAGGCAGCAAGGGGTCCAACATGGCCCGTTTGAAAGCCCGTGTCATTTAAGGAGATTGCTACCCGGTTGATTGGTCTGATAATCGATACTCCTTATCGAAGCGAGGAACAACTTCTCATCATCTTACGAACGTTCGTTCGAAACTCGGTCCCCGAACGAAACGTATATAAGCCCTTTTGGTGAAGTGGTTGCCAAAAAACGATATGGAGCAATGTACGATATGTTAATATACGAACATTCCATTTCCCGCAAAAAGCACCCGTGCCATGGGCCGTTTTCATACGTATGCCGTTGCGGTCCGAGGCGTAGTAAAACCGCTTATCCAGGCAACAGCGTCCGAACGGGGGGGTTCCGTTGGACTACAAGGCCTCATGGAGTGACGTATTGATGGTCGACAGCGGGACGATATTAAGCCCTGTTATGGGGATAGATCTTACCGATGCAATCGCATCCATATGCGTTAATTGCATGACATCAACGAGCAAATCGTCTTTGGAGCAGAACTTTTGGAGGAGCATATATGTCTGAAACGAGAGGAGCGGTAGTTGTCGTCGGAGGAGGAATCTCCGGCGTACAGACGTCCTTGGACCTCGCTGAATCGGGGTTCCAGGTCTACTTGATAGAAAAGACGCCCAGCATTGGAGGGGTGATGTCCCAGTTGGACAAGACCTTCCCTACCAACGACTGTTCGATGTGTATCCTTTCACCCAAGTTGGTGGAGGCTGCCCGTCATCCCCTGATCAACCTCATGACCATGTCTGAGGTCGTTGATGTTAGCGGCGAGGCACCCAACTTCAAGGTGACGATACGCCACAATCCCCGTTTTGTCGACATGGACAAGTGCGTCGGATGCGGTATTTGCGCAGAGAAGTGCCCGGTGAAGGTGCCTAACGAGTACGATGCCAACCTGGTCAACAGAAAGGCCATCTACATACCCTTCGCCCAAGCGGTTCCCCTGAAGTATGCCATCGATTCCTCGAAGTGCCTCAAGCTGACCAAGGGGCGCTGCGGCCTGTGCGAGAAGAACTGCCCGGCCGGTGCCATTAACTATGAGGACAAGCCCGTCGATGAGACCATCGATGTGGGGGCCATCATCCTCGCCCCTGGTTTCTCGGTATTCGATGCCAGGCTCAAGAGGGAATACGGTTATGGGGACTACCCCAACGTCATCACCTCTCTGGAGTTCGAGAGGTTCCTGAGCGCCACTGGCCCCTACGGTGGCCACGTGGTAAGGCCTTCTGACCAGAAGACCCCAAAGAAGATCGCCTTCCTTCAGTGTGTTGGTTCCAGGGATGAGAAGGTCGGGAACACGTATTGTTCCTCTGTCTGCTGTATGTACGCCATGAAGCAGGCGATCATCGCCGGCGAGCACACTGCCGGGCTGGAGCCCACCATATTCTTCATGGACATCAGGGCCGTGGGCAAGGAGTTCGAGGACTACCGTGCCCGTGCTGAGAAGGAGTACGGGATCAAGATGCACCGCGCTACCAGGGTAGCGAGCGTCTCCGAGGACCCCGTGACCAAGAACCTCACCCTACGCTATGAGAGCGGAGGTGACATCGTGGAAGAGGAGTTCGACATGGTCGTCCTCTCCGTAGGCCTGGAGCCCACGAAGGGAGCTGACAAGATCGGAAAGATCTTCGGCGTCAACCTCAACAAGTACGGCTTCGCAGGAACAAATGTGTACAGCCCCCTGACCACCAGCCGCCCCGGTGTCTTCGTGACCGGCGCCTTTGCCGCTCCCAAGGACATTCCCACCTCCGTGGCCGAGGCCTCAGGTGCCGCAGCCAAGGCTGGCGCCTATATCTCCAATAAGAGGGCCCACCCCGAGGAGGAGAAGCGTGAGGAGATCCCCGTCGAAGGAGAGGAGCCCAGGATCGGTGTCTTCGTCTGCGACTGTGGTATCAACATCAAGGGGACCGTGGATGTCCCCAGCGTTGTGGAGTACGCCCGAACCCTCCCCAATGTGGTGTTCGCGGAGGAGAACAAATACTCCTGCTCGGCCGACTCCCAACAGAAGATCAAGGAGCTCATCCACAAGGAGAAGCTCAACAGGGTCGTGGTCGCGTCCTGCACACCCCGTACCCATGAGCCCCTGTTCCAGAGCACATTGAAGGAGGCGGGCCTCAACCCCTACCTCTTTGAGATGGCCAACATCCGCGACCAGTGCTCATGGATCCATATGGGCGAACCTGAGAAGGCCACTAAGAAGTCCAAGGACCTTGTCAGGATGGCTGTGGCCAAATCCCGCCTCCTCGAGCCCCTATACGAGTCTAAGCTACCGGTTACGCATTCCGCGGTCGTAATAGGCGGCGGCGTTTCCGGCATGATCGCCGCCCTTGACATAGCAGGTCAGGGATACCACGTCGATCTCCTGGAGAAGACCGAGGAGCTTGGCGGCAATGCCATCAAGATCTACCACGAGGAGGACGGCCGCAAGCTGCGGGAGTTCGCCAAGGAGCTGATCACCAGGGTGCGCAACAACAAGAACATCACCGTGCACCTCACTACCGAGGTCAAGGACGTCGGTGGCTTCGTCGGCAACTTCAAGGTCCAGACCAACCAGGGCGAGATCGAGACCGGCAGCATAGTGGTGGCCGTGGGCGCTGAGGAGTACAAGGCCAAGGAGCACCTCTACGGAGAGGACCCGCGCGTGGTCACCCAGCTGGAGCTGGAGGACAAGATGCAGAAGGGAACTCTGCCCGCAAAGACCATCGCCATGATTCAGTGCGTTGGTTCTCGAAACGACGAGGCTCCCTACTGCAGCAGGGTCTGCTGTGCCAACGCCATCAAGAATGCCATCGCCATCAGGAAGACCAACCCCAACGCCGCGGTGTACGTGTTCCACAAGGACATCAGGACATATGGCTTCCGTGAGGACCTCTACAAGGAGGCCGGCATGGCCGGCGTCAGGTTCGTCAGGGTCCCCGACGACAAGCCTCCTATGGTCACCAAG
The DNA here is from genome assembly GCA_002067635.1 of Methanomassiliicoccales archaeon PtaU1.Bin030. Classification (GTDB taxonomy): domain Archaea; phylum Thermoplasmatota; class Thermoplasmata; order Methanomassiliicoccales; family Methanomassiliicoccaceae; genus UBA6. The sequence continues at coordinate 7,693 of MVRB01000231.1, forward strand.
GAGGGGGACGACCTGAAGCTGGTCGCAACCGATATAGTACTGGGCGACGACATCGAGCTCAAGCCCGACATGGTGGTCCTAAGCACCGGCATCCGTCCCCACCACGACAACGAGGAACTGGCCAAGATGCTCAAGGTGCCTCTCAGCAAGGACAAGTTCTTCCTGGAGGCCCACATGAAGCTGAGGCCCGTG
>MVRB01000232.1 GCA_002067635.1 Methanomassiliicoccales archaeon PtaU1.Bin030
CACTACGCCCAGCAACGAAGAAACTAATGATCGGGGTGTGGTAATGCCTTGCATTGATTCCCAAATATGAGCAATCGTATTTAACCCCTTGCCAACCGTTGGCCTGAACGAACATCGATGCTGGAGCGGGCCCAACATCATCGGAAGGAGAGCATCCAGGTTTATTGTTGAGGATCGATATGATACCAAAACTCAAATAACGACCACTGTATTTGACTCGTCTGACGGAGACCAAATCATGAAGGTAAGGGTCGGCATCAACGGTTACGGTACCATCGGTAAGAGAGTGGCCAGCGCGGTCAAGGCCCAGGACGACATGGAGATCGTTGGGGTCACCAAGACCAGGCCGTCGTACGAGGCGAGGCTGGCAGGGATGGAAGGCTTCCCCCTTTATACCGCCACCAACGAGCAGGTGGCAGCCTTTGAGAAGGACGGGATCAAGGTCGAGGGGACCATCGACGACCTTCTGAAGAAGGTCGATATAATCGTGGATGCCACGCCCGGAGGTGTGGCTGAGAACTACAAGGCCATGTATGAGAAGGCGGGGGTCAAGGCCATCTTCCAGGGAGGGGAGGACCACGGTCTCACCGGCATCTCTTTCAACGCCTTTGCCAATTATAATGAGGCCTGGGGGGCGCAGTTCGTGCGCGTGGTGTCCTGCAACACCACCGGCCTGGTGCGGACCTTGTACCCTCTGGACAAGGTATTCGGCATAGAGAAGATATCAGCCACCATGGTCAGGAGGGGCGCCGATCCTGCCGATATAAAAGGCTCCGCCCTGAACTCCCTGGAGCCCAGCCTCAAGCTGCCGACCCACCACGGTCCCGACGTTCAGACGATCATGCCGTGGCTGAACATCACCACCATGGTGGTGAAGGCCCCCACGACCCTGATGCACGTCCATTGCATAGTGGCCGATCTCCGAAAGAAGGCCAAGGACCAGGACGTCCTTGCGGTATGGGACAACGTGCCCCGCGTCAAGTTCGTGAGCGGGAAGGACGGAATAAAGAGCACCGCTCAGATCATGGAGCTGGGTAAGGACCTAAAGCGGGAGCGCGGCGACTTCATGGAGATCGTGGTCTGGCAGGATGGCGTCAAGGTCATCGGGAACACGCTCTACTATTATCAGGCGGTCCATCAGGAGAGCGATGTGGTCCCCGAGAACATCGACTGCATACGCTCGATGATGAAGCTCGAGCCCGACGGAATGCGGTCCATAAAGAAGACCGATAAGAGCCTGGGCATCGGAAAGTAAGGACTCCTCAAACACCTTCTTCTATTTCAAAAAAATCGTGTGTGAGAAAAGTTAACTCACACCGAGAAAATGACCAGGACCACGAACAGAGCGTACAGCACGCCGCCCAGGAACAGACCGCTCTTCTTGATCTCCCTGTGGCTGGACTCCAGGTACAGGACAACGCCTGAGAACAGGGCGATGACTATGCTAACCGCCTGCAGCATCTCCGGAGTGTTGCCCAAGTTGAGATGCCAGTTCGTGAACAGTATGCCGATGGTGACGGGGATGCAGGACTGGAAGACCATGGCCCCGGTGATGTTGCCGATGGCGAAGGTGTCCTTGCGGTTCCGTATCCACATGAAGGAGTTGAACTTCTCCGGCAGCTCCGTGGCGATGGGGGTTATGATCAGCGCGAGGATGACCGTGCTGATCCCCAGCTCGATGGCGGCGGCCTCGATCTGCTCAACGAACATATTGGCGCCTATTATGATGAGGCCGAGGGCGGCAGCCACCTGAAGGAAGATCAGGGGTGTGGAAGGCTCGTTCTCCCGGATGAGGTCGAACGATCCCGCTATCGGGTCCTCGAAGCCGGTCTCCGGCCGCTTTTTCACCCTATCGACCACCTTCTTGGTGTACAGCTGCTTCACTTCATCCTCGGCGCATGCCCCTATCCCATGGGTGTACGTGTACCAGATGTACACACCATAAAGAGGGATGAGGGCAAAGCCGAGGACCCACTTGAACCAGTCGAACTCTGGAGGGGCCAGCGCGGCTATGATGGCCAGGGTGTAAGCCATAAGGAAGAACTTGAGGTCCCGGCGAATGCACTGACCGTTGACATTGAGGGTCGTGGTCTGCCTTCTCTTGGCGAAGAGGAAGACCGATATCCCGCACACGAACAGTGCCAGGGTGGCGAGCATGAAGGGCGCCCCGAGGATGGCCCCGGTCCCGATCTCATGGCCGGACTCCCCGCCCACGAACAGGATGGCGATGATCGGTATGAGCGTCTCCGGCAGGGCCGTGCCCACTGCCGCCAGAAGGCTGCCAACACAGCCCTCGGAGAGCTTGAACCTCTTGCCGATCCACTCCACGCCGTTGGTGAAAAGCTCGCATCCAAGCAGGATGACAACGAAGCTCAAAAAGAACATCAGGATGTCCATGTCGGTCCTTTCACCTAACATGGAACCGTTAGATATAAATTATGAACAATGGGGCCTCGATCAGATCGCGTCCCATGGGTCCTCCACGAAATCCTCGTCCTGATCTCGCAGCTCGTACATGAGGGAGCGCCGCTCCCTGCGTTTCTCCACCAGGCCAGCAGTGAGCTCGTGGGTGTACACCTGGTGGCAGGCGGGGCACAGCGTCTTAAGGTTGCCGGGGTGGTCCGAACCCCCGAGCGCCCGGGGCATGATGTGGTGCACCTCCAACGACTCCCAACGGTAACCACCTCGGCCACCCCTAGCACGCGGATCGTACACCTTTCGGCGGCGTCCATTGAAGCCCACACCGCAGTCCTGGCATCGGTATCGGTCCCGCCTCAGCACCGCGCCCTTGAGGCGCTGCCAAACCAACCTCCTTATCAATGCGGTGGTGTGCTCGTCGTAAGGCGAACGTGTTGTGCCTTCTTCGTAGTAGCGGTGCCCCTCAGGGGTCTCCCTGCGCATACGAGCCAGCTCCATCTTTACCGAGCTCCATGCCTCGCAGAGCATCTGGGAGTTGGAACCCTCGCGGTGCCGGCGGTGGCAATGAGGGCACGGGACCATCCTTGCCTTATACGCTCTCTCGCTCCACTCGCGAAAGGGGCAGGCGGCCGCGAGCGACCGGTCGCAGCGTACCGGGCCTCTGCCGTCCCTGGCCTGGAACATGAGCGCCATGCCGTCCTCGGCCGCCCGGGCCGTTTCCCGCCAACAGTAGCTCTCCCTTTCGGGAACCAGGCGGTGGCGGCATGGCAGGATGCTCATCCTCTCGTAATACATCCTCTGACCAATATATTTGGCGAGGCCTACAGAACTGGAGCAGAAAGGTTAATTCGGGAATGCCGCATGGAGGTAGCGTGGCCCGACCAGGAGGCCGGCGATCTTCATGAAAGAGTTCAACACCCTCGATGATTTCCAGTTCGAGAACAGGACCGTCCTATTGCGAGTAGACATTAACTGCCCTTTGATCAAGGAGACCCTGGAGATCGAGGATGACAACCGTATCCGGCAGATCATACCCACGGTCCGCGAGCTGCTGGACAAAGGCGCCAAGGTGGTGATAATCGCCCACCAGGGTCGGCCCGGGGACTGGGACTTTGTCCGCCTCGACAGGCACGCGGTCGTGCTGTCCAGATATCTAGGGAAGCAGGTGAAGTACGTGGACGACATCGTCGGTCCTACCGCCCAGGCGGAGATCAAGGGCCTCACCCCGGGGAACGCCATTCTGCTGAAGAACGTGAGGGACCTGCCGTACGAGCAGGAGAAGAGGAGCCCCGAGGACCACGCCAGGTGCGAGCTGGTGACCGCCCTCGCCCCCCTGGCGGACTACTACATCAACGATGCCTTCGCCACCGCGCATCGCTCCCAGTGCTCCTTGGTGGGCTTCCCCGAGGTGCTCCCGTCAGCAGTAGGCCGGTTGATGGAGAAGGAGCTGACCGCCCTGCAGTCGGTGTTCGATGACCCTCAGCATCCCTGCGTCTTCATCCTCGGAGGGGCCAAGTTCGCGGATTCGATCAAGGTCATCGAGAGGGTCCTCAGCAAGGGTACGGCCGACTGGGTCATCCTCGTGGGACTGAGCGCCAACGCCTTCCTCACCGCGCGCGGCGTGGATCTGGGAGAGCCATCGACGAAGATACTGCAGAGCGAGCTTACACCGGAGACCCTGGTGGCGGCGAAGGAGCTCTTCAAAGCGCACGGCCCCAGGATACTCCTCCCCTTCGACGTGGCGGTGGAGATAAACGGTCAACGGAGGGACATGATGGTCGGGGACCTGCCCATTGACGTCCCCATATTCGATATCGGGAGGTTCTCCACCGATAAGTTCGCCAAGGTGCTGTCCCAGGCCAACACGATATTCATGTCCGGTCCCGCAGGGCTCATCGAGAAAGAGCAGTTCTGCCTGGGGACGAAGGAGCTGATGACCGCCATGGTGCACTCCAAGGCATACACCTTGATAGGAGGGGGGCACACCGTGGGGGCGGCCGAGCGCTTTGGTCTAGCCGAGAAGTTCAGCTACGTGTCCACCGCCGGCGGGGCCCTGGAGACCTTCATCCTGGGCAAGCCTCTACCCGCGGTGGAGGCGCTGAAGAAGTGCAGGTGCGCGAAGGCCTAGAGGGCCTTCTTCATCCTTTCCAGCGCTTCCTCTATCCTCTCTTCAGGCTGGGTCAGGGCCATGCGCACGAAGCCCTCGCCGTTCTGGCCGAAGCCTACTCCCGGGGTCACCACCACGCCCAGGTCCAGCATGCGGTTGGCGAAGTCCATGGAGTCGCACTCCACGTTGAAGAACAGGTAGAAGGTCCCCCTGGGCATCTTGACGTTGAAGCCCAGCTTCCGGAGGCCTCTGACCATGACGTCCCTTCTCCTTTGGTAAACATCGACGTTGTCCTGAACCATCCTCGGACGGCGTCCTCCTTGATACTCGCGGAGCGCGGCCACCGCGGCCTTCTGGATGAACTTCGGCGCTCCTGAGTCTATCTGCGATTTCACCTTCTTCAGGCCAGCGATGAGCTTGGCATCGCCCACCGCATAGCCCAGGCGATAGCCGGTCATGTTGAAGGTCTTGGAGAGCGAGCCGAACTCTATGGCCTGGCGCCCGAACTGTAGGATGGAGGGTGCCACGAAGTCATCGAAGGTCATCTCCGAGTACGCGTTGTCATAGCAGAGGATGGTGTCGGTGTCGTTGCACCACCTAAGCGCCTTCATAAGGTAGGCGCCATCGGCCACGGCGCCTGTGGGGTTGTTGGGATAGTTTAGGAACAGCATCCTGGTGTCGCTTGGGCAATCTTCGAAGTTCAGCAGGAAATCGTCGTTGTCATATAGGGGCGCCTTCACCGGCTGAGCATCGCATAGGAGGGTGGCACCCTGAGAGTAGACTGGATACGCGGGATCCGGGCACAGCACCTTATCCCCAGGGTTGACGAAGGCCCTGGCGATGTTGGCCAGTCCCTCCTTGCTACCGAGCAGGACGGCCACCTCCCGGTCGGGATTCAGCTCCACCCCGAATCGGTTGGAGTACCACTCTGCGATGGCGATCCGGGTCTCCCTCTCGCCCGCGGAAGTGGGATAGCGGTGGTTCTCAGGATCGTCCAGCTGCCTCTTTATCTCCTCAACGATGGGCGCAGGTGTCGGTAGGTCGGGGTCGCCTATCCCGAAATCGATTATGTCAACGCCCTGTTCGATCTTCTTGCTGACCTTCTCCTCGATCTCCGCGAACAGATATGGAGGGATGCTCTTCAAACGCTCCGCGAACTCTATTGCCATTGTTTCACCCGATCATAGCTCCATCTCGCCCTGGAACACCCTGACGGCAGGGCCGGTCATCCGGACCATGGCGAGGTCCTTCTTAACGTTGATGGTAAGGTCGCCTCCCGGCAGGCGGACGGTGACGTTCCTGCCCAGGGGGACGATCCCTTGGAGGCCGGCAGCCACAGCGGTCGCGCAGGCCCCCGTCCCGCAGGCCTGCGTCCACCCTGCCCCCCGTTCGTAAACTATGACGTCCAGCCTCTCGCCGCGAGGCCGGACGAACTCCACGTTGGTCCTCTTGGGGAAGATAGGATGGGCGTGTACCGCAGGCCCGAGCTCCTGGACCTCCCTGTCGCTCAGCTCCTGGAATATCACGAAGTGAGGGTTGCCCATGCTGACCGCGGTGCCCCTAATCCTCATGCCGTTGACCTCTATGGCCCTATCGACGAACCGCCCCTCGCAATCCATGGGCACATCCTTGCAATCAAGCATGGGCGCCCCCATGTCCACGGATGCCTCGGTGACCTCTCCCTCGGAAATTGTAACGGTCACCTCCTTCATCCCTCCCATAGTGTTGATGCGCATGCGCTCCACGGGCGCGATGGCGAAATCGTAGAGATGCTTGGCCACGCAGCGTATCCCGTTGCCGCACATCTCCGCCTCGCTGCCGTCGGAGTTCATTATCTTCATGAAAGCATCCCCCTCCTCGTCCGGGCGGATGTACAGGATGCCGTCTCCTCCAATCCCCGTCCTGCGGTCGCAAAGCCTCCTCACGACCTCAGGGTCGGTGGGGGCCTGCATCTCCAGGTCCTCGAAGAGGATGAAGTCGTTGCCCAGCCCGTGATATTTCCAGAATATCAAAGCATCAGCCTCGAGGGCATTCGCTGGTGCCTCAGCAGTTCGTCGATGCTCTCCCGCTCCCGTATCAGGTTCATCTCGCCCTTGTTCACCAGCACCTCGCGCGGAAGGGGACGCATGTTGTAGTTGGATGCCATGGAGAACCCGTAGGCTCCTGCATCGTAGACGCAGATCACGTCGCCCTCCTCCACCCGCGGCAGGAGACGCTCACGGGCCAGGTGGTCACCGCTCTCGCAGATGGGCCCCACGACATCATACGTGACATCTCCTGGACGATCGAACTTGTTGGCCACCGCCACGTGATGGAAGGAACCGTAGAAGGCAGGCCTAACCAGGGTGTTGAACCCCGCGTCCACACCAGCGAACATCTTGTCCGGCGTTTCCTTCACATCCACCACCGTGGTCAGCAGGACCGTGCTGTCGGCAACTATGAAACGACCAGGTTCCAGCACTATCTGCTGCGCCGAGGTACCGTTCCTGATACGTGAGGTCACCTCCTCGGCCAGGCGGTCCAGGTCCATGGGCGTCTCCTCCAGGTGGTAAGGTATGGGGATCCCTCCTCCGATATCTATGAACTTCATGCCTAGGCCAAGTTCCGACTCCAACTGCTGTGATATGGAGACAAGCACATCGGTCCCCCTCAGGAAGGGCTCGATGTCCTGACCTCCTGAGCCGATATGGCAGTGCAGGCCTACGGGCCGGAACCCCAGCTGCAGGGCCTCCGAGTATGCCTCCACTATCTTGCCGAGAGGGATCCCGAACTTGGTGGACCGGGAGCCGGTCACGACCTTCTCATGATGCCCCGAACCTACCTCTGGGTTCACGCGGAAGGAGATGGGAACGTCGGTGGAGATCGACGCCAGCCGTCTCAGCTCCGAGAAGGAGTCCACGTTGATGGGCACCCTCCTACCGACGACCCCCTTGAGCTCCGGCGTGGAGACGTTGACCCCAGTGTACAGGATGCGGTCGGGAGAGTAGCCGGCCCGGAGACAGGCCTCGACCTCGCCGATGGAGACCGCGTCGATGCAGCTCCCCTCCTGCTCCAGGATGCGGAGTATTGCCAGGTTGCTGTTGGCCTTGCAGGCGTAGTTTATCCGGGTGGGCATGTGCTTGGCGAAAGCGCTGTGGACCCTCCGGTAGTTGTCACGGACCGCCTCCTCATCGGTAACGTATACCGGGGAGCCGTACTTGCTGACGATATCGGTGGCCTTGACGCCTCCGATGATCATCTGACCATCCTTGCTCTCGAACTGTCTCATCTTAACCACCGATGAACGTGTTGTGGATGGCGCGGACGACGTCCTGCGCCTTCTCGCTCGGGACCACGAAGTTGAGGGCCACATCGGAAGCGCCCTCGGAAATAAGCTCAATGTTGGCGCCCACCTCGGCCACCTTCGCGAACACCCTCGCCGAGACCCCTGGCGTGTTGAGGAGGTTGTCCCCGACGCAGCATATCAGTGAGATCCTGCTCTTAACATTGACCTTCTCCACCTGAGGCTCCTTCAAGGCGTCGATCCTCCTTCGGACCTCCTCCGCCGCGGAGCTGGGTATGACCATTGCCAGGGTGGACAGGGAGGTGGATACGGCATAGCTGTTCGCCGCAGCATCGGAGATGACCCCCACCAATCGAGAGATGAGGCTGGGCTGATACACTATCTCGGATGAATACACCTTGACGATGGCCAGTTCGGACTTCACCGCCACCGATCTCAAAGTGTCCCTGCCGTTGGTCCTCTGCCCGCGTATTATGGTACCTCTGGCATCGGGATCGAAGCTGTTCTTGACCACCAGAGGGATACCCTTTCTTCGAACGGGCTCTATGGTGCGGGGATGCAGCACCTTGGCGCCGAAGTAGGCCAGTTCCGCAGCCTCATTATAGTCCATCTCCTCGATGCTCTTGGCGGACGGTACCGCTCTCGGATCGGCGGTCATGAAGCCGTTGACATCGGTCCATATCTCGCAGCAGTTCGCGTCTATTCCGTAGGCGATCACGCTGCTAGAGTAGTCGGAGCCGCCCCTTCCGAAGGTGAGGGGGCGACCCTCAACATCGCAACCGTAGTATCCCGTGATAACCGGTGTGATCCCCTTCTCAAGCAGGGGGACGATCGACTGCTGGAGATTGCGATGCGTCTCATCGAGGTTGGCCGATCCGTTCCCCGGCTGCCCCTCGGCCACGATTCCTGCCCTCTCGGAGGACAGGGGTACGCTCTCCACCCCCCGAGCCCGGAGCACATGAGCCATCGTGAGAGAGGACAACCTCTCCCCCCATGAGGAGATGGTGTCGTCCAGCACACGGTCGACCTCGAACTCATATCTCGCTTCCATCGCCCTCCGCAGATCATCTAGGCTGAGGTCCAGTTCCCGCTCGTACTGGGCTGAATCCTCTCCCAGGATGGAATTGGCGCAGGTGGCGTACCTCTCCCTGAGATCGCCTATTAGGTCACCGATCGGCCTCCGCTCACGCAAGCCGTTGATCAGAGAGTTGGTCACCCCGGACATGGCCGAGACCACCACCACCTTCCTCGCGCTCTCCCTTTGTATAATGGAGGCGGTCCTCTCGATGGCCTCGACGCCACCCACGCTGGTGCCTCCGAACTTCATAACCTTGATCATAGATCCAACACCTCTTCCATCGAATGGACCAACCCATCCTTCCTGCCGGCCACCCAACGAATGGCCAACAGGCAGCCCTCAGCGAACGCCTCCCGGGAATGGGCCCGGTGGGTCAGCTCTATCCTTTCCTTCTTTCCTGCGAATATGACGGTATGTTCTCCCACGACATCCCCCGCTCTCACTGAATGGATGCCGATCTCCCTACCTCTCGCACCGACCATGCCCTCTCTTCCGTAGACGACCTTGCCTATGTCGGTGGCCGCTGAGATGATCTCCGCGGCACGGCGTGCCGTCCCCGAGGGGGCGTCCTTCTTCTGGGAGTGATGTACCTCCACGATCTCCACATCATAGTCCTTGAGGTGGTGGGCCAGTATGTCGCAGGTCTTGAAGAACACGTTCACGCCCACCGAGAAGTTGGGGGCCACCACGGCCGATGAGCCATGCTCATGCAGGTGGGAGCGCAGATCGGCTACGACCTCGGCGGGTATGCCCGTCGTTCCGATGACGTAGCTCAACCCAGGGCGCATGATGGCTGGCAGGTTCTTCCCGATGGCGACGGGGGAGGTGAGGTCCACATAGACATCCGCCTCCGGGAGCACATCATCCACATACCCCATCCCCCTGGCCCTTACACCGGGAGCAATCTCCCTTCCCGCGCTATCGCTGCCTTCGGATACCAGGCCGCCTACCAAGCGCATATCGTCCTGCTTTACTATCAAGGAGCACACCAAGCTTCCCAGCTTGCCTGTGGCCCCTCCCACGACCACCCTGATCACTTCGGCCACACCCTTAGATCAGCTTGCGTTCTGCGAGCACCGACCTCAGTGTCTCCAGGTTCTTCTGGCTCATGTCACAAAGGGGAAGCCGGAACGGTCCTGACGGCCTTCCCATCAGGCGGAGCGCCGTCTTGACAGGGATGGGGTTGGTCTCCAGGAACAGGGCGTTGAATATCGGCAGCATATCGTGGTTTATGCGCCTCGCTTCGGCCATGTCCCCATCCAGGATAGCCCGGACCAGAGAAAGCATGGCCTCTGGCAGGATGTTGGAGGTGACCGATATCACGCCCTTGGCCCCCAGCGCCATTGCGGGCAGGACCATGGCATCATCGCCCGATAATACGGTGAAGTCCTTGGGCGCACCGGCCAATATCTTCGCGATCTGATTGATGTCCCCCGATGCCTCCTTCACCCCGACCATACTGGGTATCTCTGCCAGCCTCAGCATGGTGGTGGCGGTGATGTTGGAACCGGTGCGGGAAGGAATATTGTAGATTATGGTCGGAATGTCCACCGCCGCGTCGATGGCCTCGAAGTGCTTGATGATGCCCGCCTGCGTGGGCTTATTGTAGTAGGGGGACACGGACAGCACGCCGTCCACCCCCAGGTCCTTGGCGCCCTTGCTGAGGTGGATGGCCTCACTGGTGGCGTTGGAGCCGGTCCCGGCGATGACCTTGGACCTCCTGGTCTCATCCCGTACAATCTTGATGACCTGCAGATGCTCCTCGTGATTGAGCGTCGCGGATTCACCGGTGGAGCCGCAGGGCACTATGATCCGGATCCCCTTCTCCTCCTGGAACCGTACAGTCTCCCTGAGGCCCTCCTCATCGATGTCCCCCGTCCTGGTCATGGGGGTGATGATGGCCGTAGCGCATCCAGAGAACATCTCATGCGCCCCCGAAATGCTCCTTGAGGATCAGCCGTGTCCGGGTGGATTGCACGTTGTCGAACCTTCTGATCCTCTCGATGATCTCGTTGAGCTGAGGTGAGGAGGTGACATCGATGATGGCGACCACATCCTCCTCGCCCGTGACCTCGAAGACCTCGGAGACGCCCTCGAACTTGGAGATCTTACCGGAGACGTCGGAAGTGTTCACGTTAACGTTGATCTTGATCTCGATAATGGCCTTGACGTTCTTGCTGCTCGTCTTGATGGTGAAGCACTGGATGACATTGTCATCTACCAACTTGCGGACCCTGCTGCGTATGGTCCCTTCTGATACCTTCAGCTGGTTGGCGATGTCCACGAAGGGTCGCCGTGAGTCCTTCTTGAGGATCTCGATGATCTTCTCGTCTAGGTAATCTATCACGTTTTCCACCTCTTCCGGAAGGAATATTACGAATTCCTCAATACTTTTTGATGATAAGAGAGGTATGTTATTTAATTATTCCGAATTTAACTAGACCTGCTTCTGGAAAAATAGAATGAAAACGCGTTATCGGACCTCCTTCAGGAAATCCCGCCACCTCTTCGCATCCTCGACCTTCCCCATGAGCTCGTGGTACTTGATCTGGTCATCCTTCTCGGAGGTGCTGCGGAGCTCGTCGACCGCCCTCATCAGGGAGCGGGCTTCGTTCATGAGCCCGCAGGCCTTGGAACGGGTCACGTCCCCGTGTTTTATCTCCCTCTCCAGCTCCCTTATCCTATCATCCAGCAAGCCAGCCAACGTCTCTGCCTCGCGGCGCTCCTCCTCGGTGTGGCTGTCCCGAACGATGTAGTTGAACACGACGTCCCGCAGGCTGACCTTTCGATCCCCGACGATTATCTCCTGGGGTATGATCTCGCCTACCCAGAACAGCAGCGAGTGTATCCGCGACACGATCTTGTCACGGTCCTCCCGGGTAAGGCGGGGAGGCCCTTGGCAGACGTCCCTTGTATCGGGCATCCTAGTGGTAGGGGAAGGAGTGCAGGGGACCTCCACCCAGGATGGTCCCTCCCATCGATCTTGCCCTGATGAGGCCTCGGAGCGGAACCCCACCTATCTCGTTGAGACTGCTCTTGTTCACGATGACCACTATCAGCACGGGTTCACCCCCCGCCTCCCGAACGTCCTTGACGGCCTCTTCCGCGGTAGCCCCTGTAGTGATGACGTCGTCGATGATGACGATCCTCTTGCCTCCTATGGACGCATAGTTTGCAGATATGGAACCTCCCGCCTCCCCCCTTTTCGCGGGTGGCTTGTATACTGCAAGGTCCAGACCGAGGTTCTCCGATATGTACGTAGCGAAAGGCACACCGTTGAGGGCGATACCCAGTACCGTATCCACCTCCGTCTTCTTCTTGCCCAGCTCCTCCACTATGATGTCCGCGAGGATCTCGCTCATCAATGCCATGCGTGTTCCGCTGACCCCCAGGCTCCGCCACCCGATCTTCACGTCGCTGGGCGGCAGCCCGCCATCCTCGCCCTGCTCCACCAGATAGCGGACGGTATCGACCGACAGATGGAGCTCGTCAGCCACCTCCCTGTCGGTTAGCCCCTTTTCATTCAGCACCCGCGCCCTCTTGGTCAGCTCTTTGACGTCCACCATGCTCTCGCCTGATAATGAACTGAACAGGCTATAAATTGCTTTGGAGATGCAGGGAGCGCACCAGGGACCACAGCGCACGGTTGACAGGCATGCTCAGGCCCCTGGACTCTCCCGCCTCGGCCAGGGCCCCATTTATGGCATCGATCTCGGTCCTCCTCCCCCGTTCCACGTCCTGAAGCATGCTGGACCGGTTACGGGCGGTCATCCTCACGACCTCCACGACCTTTTCGAAGGGGTCTACTCGGCCCAGAGCGATCCCGTTGGCCTCTGCGGCCTTGGTGCACTCCTGGCATACCGCTCTGCTCAGCTCCCGCAGCTCCCGCTGCTGGCATATGCATCCGTTCTCCCTCCTGACCAGGGCGGTTATGGGATTGATGGACGCGTTGACAATGGCCTTCATCCAGATCTCAGGGCCGATGTTCGCAGAGACCCGCGTGGACAGCCCCACGGCCGACAGCGTCTCGCTGACCCTTATGGCCAGACCGTGCTGCCCGGAAGGCGACCCCAGAACGGTCTCCCCCAGTCCGGCCAAGCATACATGTCCTGGGTGGGAGAAGGTAACCCCCATGAAGGGGACCCCCATGATGACACGCAGGCCGAACGCTTTTCCTAGTACCTCAGCGTTGCCAAGCCCGTTCTGCAACGAGACCACCGCCGTCCCCTCTCCCACCATCGCCTCCACCTCCCGCGCTGCCGTGCGAGTGTCATAGGCCTTGACCGTCACCAGAACCAGGTCCTGTATCCCCAGACCTTCCGAGCTGGTCCTTGCCTTCGGGCGGTAGACCCCCTCCCTTAGACCGCTGATACGAAGGCCGCTTCTGTTCACGGCATCGACGTGCTCCTGGCGTCCCACCAATGTGACGTCATGGTCCTCGGACAGAAGCCCTCCGTAAAGGCTGCCCAAGGCACCTGCCCCGAACACCGCGATCCTCATCGCTGTGATCTCCTGAATTCGTTCGCGAGGTCATGTGCCCGCCGAAGGGGAAGGGGGACGCCTTTTCTCATAAGGGGTTCGCATACCGCCACTGCCGTGGCCAGGGACACGCGGTGACCCACAGACACATAGGTAAACCTCCTTCCCTCGCCTAGACGGTACCCCTTCAGCTTTCCGTCCAAGAGAACGGGGGCTTTACCATCCTGGGCCTCGCCCACATCCCCAACCAGCTGGCTCTTGGCCGCACCTATGGTCGGCACCTTCAGCATCAACCCAAGCTGAGAGGCGATCCCCGCCCCCCTCGGATGAAGTGCTCCATGCCCGTCCACAAGGTAAACTATCCCTTCAGTACGATCGACCAGGGGCCGTAGTGCAGGGAGCTCTCGGTAGGCGAGATACGTAGGTATGTACGGGAACCTGACAGTGGTGCGCTCCGTCCTCTCCTCCACCACCTCTCCCGAGTGGAGATCGCAGACAACCATGGCGCCATATGCGGTAGGACCGTCATAGGACACATCAAGGCCTGCTACCAGTCGCAGCTCCTCTCCATCGTCCTTCTCGACCACCATGGCACCGAGCCTGGTCTGCTCCTCGTGCAGTTCCCTGAGGACCGGTCGTGAACGGAAGCCGGTGAACCTTATTGCCTCCATGTCCTGGACCGTGCCGTCCTCCACCCTCACCCCCTCGTCCCTTAGCAACCTTTCCTTCTTCTCTGCCCCTTTACCATGGCCTCCATACCATCCCGTCCTTCCCGTGGAGTATATGACCCTGTGGCAGGGCACGGTGATGGGCGTGGGGTTCTTTGAAAGCACCTCTCCGACCATCCTGGCAGCCACGGGATCCCCCAGAGCAGAAGCTATGTCGCCATATGTAGATACCATTCCCTGCGGTATCTGGTTGGTCAGCTCGTAGACCAACGAGATAAGGTCAAGGTCTTCCTTGACAGGAGGGATCCGTTTTCCGGTCATGATTGCCGCGCCCCAGCCACGTGATCAGGTCGAGTGTGGAGGGACCCGACGGCGACCTTCCTTTGTTAGTGGGCTCCATATCTGTTTTCGTATACCAGCTCGTCCATCGATTTCCGTGGGCGTGCCTCCGGCGACTCATCAGGGTATCCCAAGGTCAGGCACACAGTGACCAAGCGGTTCCCCGGAACACCAAGGGCCTCTCCCACCTTCTCCCTGTCGAACGCACCGATCCAGCACGTTCCCAGCCCCTTCTCGTGGGCGGCCAGGGTTATGTGGTCCATCATGATGGTCACGTCCACCCGGCTCCACTTCTGCTGGGGGTCCTCAACGGCGACCAGGAATACCGAGCACTCCTCCACGAACTTTTGGTTCTTGCACAGAGGGACCAGCCTTGCCTTCAGCTCAGGGTCTTTGACCACAATAAGCTCCCAGGCCTGCCTATTGGCCGCCGATGGGGCCAAGCGTGCCGCCTCCAGAATCTCCCTGAGAACGTTGTCTGGGATATCCTTCTTCTTGTACCTGCGAACGCTCCTCCGTGTTCGAATGGCCGTGGTCACATCCATGATATTCCCTCCTATTCCTTTGTAGATGCGAATGCACCGACTCCTTAGAAATATGTTTGTTGATAGTTGGGGGCGGTCCCTCCTTAAGGTCGCTTCTTATCGTCCTTCAAGGTCACCACCTTCTGAGGGAAGGGGATCTCAATGCCCTCAGCCATGAACCGGTCGTATATGGCCTGGCGGACCTCGGAAGCCACTCTCCACATCTTCCTTATCTCCACCCAGTACCACAGCTTGAAGTCCACGGAGGACTCTCCGAACTTGGCCAAGCGCACATACGGCATCTGCCCATCCTCTTTGATGATGTCAGGATGGTCGGAGGCGATCTTGAGAAGGACCTCCTTCACCTTGTTGAGGTCGGTCCCGTAGGCCACACCTATCTCTGCGTTCAGGGAGCGGCGCTTGTCTGGTCGGGAGTAGTTGATCACCTTCTTGTTCACCACGTCGTTGTTGGGTACCACGATCACCTCATGGTCCGCGGTGTTGTACATGGTGGTGGACCGCAGACCGATTTTCTTCACCTCACATATCTCCCCGGAATCGAGCTCTACTATGTCCCCCACCTTGAAGGGGCGGTCCAGCAGCAGCTGCGTTCCCGCGAAGACGTTGCTCAGGGTCTCCTGGACGGCAAAGGCGATGACTATGCCTATGATCCCGAAGCCAGCAACAAGCAGGGTAAGGTCGACGCCGAAGAGGCTCAGCACTGCCCCCAGGGCGAATACCGGTATGAGGATGAGGCCAGCCTTGTGCAGGAGGGGCACCAGCACGTCATCGATCTCGGTATCGGTGACCTTGGACAATTTCTGGGCGTAGTAGATGATTACCCTGTCGAAGATGAGGTACGCCACATAGGAGATGACCAGGATGAGCAAGACCTGGTACAGCAGGATGATGTTCACATGCCACTCCTGCGGTATGTTTATGATGGAAAGGGAGTCCACCAGGCCGAATATGATGATAAGCAGGAAGATAGGGGTCCGGGTGACCTCCAGTATTCGGTCGTCCAGATCGGTCTTGGTCTTTTTTGTGAATACGTGGATGAGGGGGTCCACGACGAAGTATATGACCGCAGCTATGGCCAACCAGAACACGATGGTGAATATGAAGGACCAGATGAGGGTGTTGAAGGGGGAGGGGAAATTGTTGTCCCATATCCCAAAGATCTTGTTTCCAGTGGATTCGAAGAGAGCTTCCACGTGCACCATGGCCGACTTCGAAACGACCAGAACCTGATCTGGATCGTTCATCTTGGTGAATGTCATGTTGACATAGATGGGAAAGTCCATGGACTCCACGGCCTGGCTGGAGGAGAGGACGACGACTATCTCCCGGCTGGTTCCGGGCTGGAAAGAGGAATAGTTCTGGGTTACATCCAGCTCCACGTTGGAGGGCAGCTTTCCGTTGGTATTGGGGCCTAAGGTGCCCATGATCTCCAGGAGGTAGGGCGAGGTATCATTGTTGTACGCTACCCAGGTGAACGTTATGGATTCTGTCGCCTCATCGATCTTCTCATAACCCTCCTGGACCTCCAGGACGTTGACGCCTTCCCCTCCGACCGCCGGAGACAGGAGGGCGATGGTCAGGATCAGCAGGACAGATGATAACGCAAAGCTCCATCTCATCGTGCGCCAGGATAATATACTCACTAATTAATTTTCCTCGATAGCCATGTAGAAAGTGTTTTTAGTAATCAGCGTTTGGCCGCTGCATGGACTGGATATCTGTCCTCAAGGTTGCCATTGCTTTCATCGTGCTTGCGATCGCCGCCCGCGCCGATTGGAGGACCAGAGAAGCATCGGACGTGTACTGGATGGTGATCGGAGGGACGGGCATGTTCTTCCTTGCGGCGCAGATAGTCCTGGATGGGGCTAATATCATATATCTGGCAATGCTGGCACCGATCGCATGGTTCTTCGTGGACATCTTCTGGGATAGGAAAGGGATGTTCGAGGATGGGATCAGTCCCTTGCCCTTGGGATTGTACGCCATCTCCTTCGGAATTCTTGCCATGATGATCTACCTGTACAACGCTGACATCTACTTTTGGAAGCTGATGATAGTACCAATCATGTTCCTCATCTTCATTCTGCTCTACCAGTTCGATATCATCAAGGGCGGGGCGGACGCGAAGGCCCTGATCGCTCTCTCCATCATGTTCCCCCTATACCCCATCATCGAGCCGTTTCCCCTTATCGACCTTCCCTATGATGCGGCCCAGTTCGTGCTGCCGTTCCCGCTCCTGATCCTCTTCAACGCAGCGATCATCACAGTGATCGTGCCCGTGCTCCTCCTCTTCTACAACCTGTCAAAGAAGCAGGTCCGGTTCCCCGCCATGATCCTCGGGTACAGGATGCCCATCGAGGAGGCCAAGGGGAAGTTCGTGTGGCCCATGGAGCGTGTGGAGGAGGGAGCGGTGAAGTTCAGCGTCTTTCCCCCGGCCTCCGAGACGCTCAATGAGGACCTGGATAGGCTCAGCGCCGCCGGGCTCAAGGAGGTTTGGGTCACACCCAAGATACCGTTCCTCATCCCCATCGCCGCATCCCTGTTGTTCTCGGTCATCGTGGGCAACCTGCTGTTCCTGTTCATCCGCTGAAAGGTTCGGTCCCCAGGCCGCGTTCATCGGTTAGGGGAGCAGGGATGACGGACCATGAGGGGGCAGAGGCCCGATGATGGGTGCAGCAGATAACAGCCTAGCAACAGCACAAGGACCGACACCATGATGGCTCGACCCTCATCAGTGTCCATGGGGAGACCATTCTGCCTTTCCTCGGTAGAACGACCATATCCATCGGTACATATGCGGTCAACGTCTAAGGCAGAGCAGAGATGTCTGGAAGCCCGCAAGCTATCGAGAGCGTCCAGTACTTGAACCTCAAGCCCTTACGCCCCCTTTTTTACTGTACCATGTTCAGGTCCCGGCCGCACACCGTGCAGCGTCCCTCGCGGACCTTCAGGGGCAAAACACGGTAGCCATCCCTCTCCACGACCTTGGTGTGGCAATTTGGGCAAGTAGTGTCCCCTCCTCCAGGGATGCTTATGTTGCCGAGGTAAACGAAGTTCAGACCCTCCCTCGTGCTCACCTCCTTCGCCATCTCCATCGTGGACCTGGGCGTGGGGCCCCGGTCGGACATCTGGTAGTCAGGATGGAACCTCGTGAAGTGCACGGGTATGTCAGGGTCTATCTTCGCCACCCATCTTGAGAATCGGCTTATCTCCTCGCGGCCATCGTTCTCCCTGGGAATGATGAGGTAGGTGAGCTCCACATGTATGCCAAGCTCCTGAGCCAGCTCTACTGCCTGGAGCACCGGCTCCAGGGACGCTCTGCATATCTCGGAGTAGAACCTGTCCGTGAACCCCTTGACATCGATGTTCATCGCGTCCAGATGATCGGACAGCTCCCGAAGAGGGGCCTCCTGGATGAAGCCGTTGGTGACGTACACGGTGAACAGCCCTCTCTCCTTAGCAATTTTCATGGCATCGTAGGTGAACTCATGCCAGATGGTAGGCTCGTTATAGGTAAAGGCCACCCCTCGGCAACCCTGCGCCACAGCGATCATGCTCACTTCCTCAGGGACCATCTCTCTGAGCTGCAGGTCCCCCAACCTAGCCTGGGATATGAGGTAGTTCTGACAATGTTGGCACCTTAGATTGCAACCGAAGCTACCCAGGGAGAATATGCCCTCACCAGGATGGAAATGGTACAGAGGTTTCTTCTCGATGGGGTCGACGTTCATGGAGGACACCATCCCATAGTTCATGCTGAACAGGGTGCCCTCGCGGTTTTCCCTCACGCCGCAAATGCCTCTCTTACCACGCGCGATTAGACAGGAGTGCGGGCACAGATGGCAGCGCACCCTCTCCCCCTCTTCGGTCCAGAATCTCGCTTCCTTCATGGTCACCTCCTGAAGTGCTCGTAGCCTCTGGTATCCAGAGGTACCGCCCTGCCATCGACGATCATGATGTTCTCGCTCCCTTTGACCTGACCGATTATGTGCATCCGTCCTTCCAAAGCCTTCTGAAGTGGGGTTGCTGCCTGGGGCGAGAATGTGAAGAGAAGCTCATAGTCTCCACCGAAGTGCAGTACCAGGTCCTCCAACGGGACGCCGCTCTTCCGGGACACCTCCCTCACCCCCTCTCCTACAGGTATGTTCTCCCAGATGACCTCGAAACCCGCTCCGCTCTGCCTCGACAGCTCCCCAATGGAGTAGGCCAGCCCATCGGTTATGTCCATGCAGGAGGTGACCTGTCCTGAGGCTGCCAGCACCATCCCCTCGGCCGTCCGGGGCTGAGGTTCCAGGAGAGCCCTCACTGCACGGGGGTCTTCTATGCCGTTCCTGATAGCCTCATATCCTGCCGCGGACAGTCCTAGGGGGCCGGTCACGGCGACCATGTCCCCTTCCCTCGCCCCCCTCCGCAGCAGGATCTTGTCCTTGTCCACCAGGCCCAGTGCAGTGCCTGCCAGGACTATGCCCGTGCCCTCCTTGGTATCACCCCCCAGGAGATCGGCGCCCACTGCCTGGCAGCAGTCGTTGACCCCCTGCGATATGCTCTCCAATCTGTTGAACGGCATATCCCTTGGAAGGGTGTAGGCCATCACCAGCCCTATGGGCCGTGCGCCCATGGCAGCGATATCGCTGAAGTTCACGGCCGCGGCGAACCACCCCACCTGCCAATCGGTCATTCCGTCGGGCATGTGGGATGAGCGGGTTATGATATCGGTGGACACGACCAGGTACCGATCCCCCAGGTCGATGGCCGCGGCATCATCTCCTGGCCCTACGGCGACCGTGGTTCTGACCCCTTGGAGCAGCAAGGATACGACCTCCTTTTCCCCTAGGTCTGCGAGGGTCTTCATGTTTGACTAAGGAGCATGGGGGCCTAATATCCTTTTTTCCAGTAGAACGTGTTCTCACTCGGCGACGGTTCCAGTAGGTCCCTTCTCATAATTCGCAGTGATACGTGTTAGAAATTATCAAACGGTTAAATATCGCCTCTATTATTCCAATTTGATTGAGGTATGAGGCTTACTATCCCATATGGAAAGGACGAAAAGCAGTTTGTTCATCTGCCAGAGGAGAACTTTGCCGGTACCATCTACCCCAAGGACGTTCATGTGGGGGACGAACGTTCAGAGGTCAGACGGGCATTGGAGGCCCCGGTCGCGGGACCTTCCCTGGAGAAGTTCCTGGAAGGGGGAAAGGACATCGTTTTCATCGTCAACGACGGTACCCGTCCCACGCCGACCTGCAAGGTCCTGGACGCCCTGAGCGAAAGGATGGACCTCACCAAGGCGAGGTATCTCATCGCCACCGGCGACCACAGGGCGCCCACCGAGGACGAGTACCGCTTCATCTTCGGAAAGCATCTTGACAAGCTCCGGTCGAACATCCATAGCCATGACTCCAAGAAGGACAAATGCGTGTTCCTGGGCACATCCAAAAATGGGACAGAGATGCTCGTCAACGAGATGGCCGTCAACGCCGACCGGCTGGTCATCATCACCTCGGTGGAGCCCCATTACTTCGCGGGCTACACCGGAGGGCGTAAGTCCTTCCTTCCGGGGGTGGCCGCTCGCAAGACCATCGAGCAGAACCACAAATTGGCCATGAAGCAGGAGGCCCAGGCGCTGGTGCTCGAGGGCAACCCTGTGCACGAGGACATGATGGATGCTCTGAAGGTCGTAAAGGACAAGCCGATTTTTGCCATCCAGATAGTCCTGGACCGACACCAGAACATCTACAAGGTGGAGGCAGGGGACCTGCACGCCTCCTTCTCCCAGGCGGTCAAGTGGGCCAACGAGGTCTTCTCCGTGGGGATCAAGGAGAAGGCCGACGTCGTCGTGTCCATAGCCCCCTATCCCATGGACGTGGACCTGTACCAATCGCAGAAAGCTCTGGACAACGGGAAGTGGGCCCTCAAGGAGGGCGGTACCATCATCATGGTGTCGAAGTGCCGTCAAGGTATAGGCCATGACACCTTCCTGCAGCAGCTATCTTTGTCCCAGGACCCACGCGAGGTGCTCGAGAACTTGGCGCGGGAGTACAAGCTGGGATACCACAAGGCGGCCAAGATGGCAGAGATCGCCGTGTGGGCTAATGTTTGGGCCGTGACCGACCTGGACCCTCAACTTCTGGAGAAGGCCAACATCCGCCCGTTCTCCACCGTACAGGAGGCCGTGGACGCCGCACTGGCCAGCAATAAGGATGCCAAGGTGCTTTTCAACATGGACGGAAGCATAACCGTTCCGAGGGTGAACTGAAATGGCCGATACTATCGACGCGAAGAACTTGGAAGAGGTAAAGAAGGAGATGATGACCTGCACCATGTGTGGGTTCTGCAAGAGCGTCTGCCCCGCGTTCGAGGATATCGGCTGGGACATAGGCGTGGCCAGGGGAAGGGTTATCCTGGCATATGGGCTCATGCAGAAGGAGATACCGGCCGACCCCTCTGTGGTGGAGGCCTTGTACCAGTGCACCACATGTAAGGACTGCGAGAGGCGATGCCCCTCGAAGGTCAAGGTCGTGGATGTGGTGGAGAGGGCCAGGAGGGACCTGGTCGATGCAGATATCGTGCTGCCTGCCCATCGTAAGGTGGTTGAGAACATCAAGATGTATGGAAACCCTTACGGCGACGAGCGCCCCGTGGCAGAGGTGTTCGGGGAGAAGCCCCACAAGGCAAGATTGGGCTACTTCGTCGGATGCACCTCCGCTTACCGTAACCAGTCCACCGCCAAGGCCACAATATCCATATTGAGGAAGCTGGGCGAAGACTACACCCTGCTGGACGAGTCCTGCTGCGGGAGCGTAATGGGCAGGGTTGGCTGGTCCGAGGGAGATGTGGTTGCACAGATGGAGAGGAACGTCCGCTCCATCGCCGATCAGGGGGTGGAAGAGGTGATATTCTCCTGCGCGGGCTGCTACCGCATGTTCAAGGAGGAATACCCAAAGCATGTGGACGTGCCCTTCAAGGTCCGTCACGTGTCCGAGTACCTTGCAGACAGGAACATCAAGCTATCGACCCTGGACAAGAAGGTCACATATCATGACCCCTGCCACCTAGGAAGGCACTCCCAGGTCTATAAGGCCCCTCGGGACGTACTGTCCAAGGTACCAGGGGCTTCGTTCAAGGAGATGCCGCGCAACTCCTCGGAGGCCCGCTGCTGCGGTGGAGGCGGAGGCGTCCGCTCGGCGTTCCCCGACCTGTCGGAGCAGATAGCTGCCAAGCGTGTCATGGAGGCAGATTTCGCGGACGTGCTGGTCACCACCTGCCCGTTCTGCGTCAACAACCTGAGGGTGGGGAAGGACCGCTCTCAATCCAAGGTGGAGATCAAGGACCTGGTGGAACTCATCGATGCCTTGATGTGACATGATATTCAGGGTGAGGTGCTACCCCTCGGAGACCGACACCATCAATGACCTACGGAAGCTGGGGCTAGATCGAACTGACGTCACCACGCTTGAGCAATCAGCTGCGCTCTTAGCCGAGGGTAGCGGCACCGAGGTTCGGTCATTCTGCGAGCTGCTCAAAATGAATGGCGTACGGTGTCTTTGCTGGAAAGCAGGGCCGCGATACCGTGCCTGCGTGCTGGCAGGTAACCTTCGTCTCCTGGAAACAATGGTCTCAGGGGACGAGAATGCCCTTTCGGCGTTGCAGGCGTACCGCTCCAACGGAGTCCCTCCCATCGCCCTCCCCCGAGGAAGAATGGACTTTAGCCGCCCCCTGGTCATGGGGATAGTCAACGCCACGCCCGACTCTTTCTCCGACGGCATGGGGGATGTGGATGTCGGCGAATGCATCCAGCGCGCCCTGCGCATGGTGGCCGAGGGAGCGGACATGATAGACGTGGGAGGCGAGTCCACCCGCCCGGGAGCGCTTCCAGTGGACACTCAGGAAGAACTCAGGAGAGTGGTCCCGGTCATCAGCTCCCTGTCCGAGAGAACCAGGATACCAATTTCCGTGGACACCCGCAAGCCGGAGGTGGCCAGGGCAGCCATCGAGGCCGGTGCGAGCATGATCAACGACGTTTCCGGCCTTGAGGACCCGGAGATGATCGATTTCGCCTCCCAGGCAGGGGTCCCGGTCATCCTCATGCACATGCTGGGAGATCCCCTGACCATGCAGGAGAGGGTGGATGTCACCACGTATGAGGATGTGGTCGCGGACATCATGCGATTCTGGGAGGAACGGATAAACATCGCCGAGGATCAGGGACTGGCCCGGGACCGCATAATACTCGATCCGGGTATCGGCTTCGGGAAGCTCCAGGAGCACAACCTGGAGATCCTCGACCGCCTTCGGGAGATGCGCTGCGCTGGCCGCCCGCTCCTGGTTGGGGCATCCAGAAAGGGATTCATCGGCCGTATCACCGGGGAGCCCCCGGCACAGAGGCTGGGTGGGAGCCTGGCCGCTGCCGCCGTGGCCGCACTGAACGGGGCCAACATCATCCGGGTGCACGACGTAAGGGAGACCGTGGGGCTGCTCCGCACCTTGAGAGCGGTCACGGAGCGGCCTATAACTTGACGAAGGAGAGCACCCACAGCAGCAGAAGGGCAATGGCCGCACCGACGTAGAACAAGGTCATCTTGCGGCTACCCTGCTTCTTCTTGAGCCCGTGCTCCAGCATGCATTCTTCGGAACAATAGTCCTTATCCTCCGGGATGGGGTCCTCGCAGTTCAGGCAGTGCTTGTGAGGAGGCAAGCGTACGGGCATAGCATCGCCACTATGCGTGTCGGGGGCTTAACCTTATCCATAAAGCAGGGCAAGGTTCGCCTTCCCCTTCCCCAACGCCCGTCGCTCAGAACAGGGCGGTAGAGAAGTACCGGGTGCAGGAATCGGGTGCGAGAGTGACCACCTTCTTACCCGGCCCCAGCTCCCTGGCCAACCTCATGGCCGCGGCCACGTTGGCCCCCGTGGAGATGCCTCCCATTATCCCCTCCTCTCTCATGAGCATGAGGGACATCTCTATGGCCTCGTCCGAGGCTACGACCTCGACCCGGTCAACGATGGCCATCTTCATCAGGGGAGGGATGAAACCGTCGCCGATGCCCTCTATCTGGTGGCAACCCTTCTCACCGCCCGACATGACCGCGGACTCGGCCGGCTCCACCGCCACGATGTCGGCATCGATGTTCTCCTCCTGGAAGTACTTGGCCACCCCCATGAGGGTCCCGCCCGTGCCCACTCCCGCCACGAAGGCGCTGATGTCCCGGCCTACGCCCCTCACCAGCTCCGGGCCGGTGGTGGTCTCATGAGCCCGGGAGTTGTCCTCGGAGGAGAACTGGTCGGGGACCCACACCCGAGGGTCGGCCGCCTGGATCTCTTTGACCTTGGCCATTGCCAGGCCCACATCGCTGCCGCAGCCAGGGGTGCATACGATATCCGCACCCAGAGCCTCGATCAGAGCCTTCCTTTCCTTGCTCATCTGCTCCGGCATCACGATGGTCACCTTGTAACCTTTTACGGCCCCGATCATCGCGAAGGCGATGCCGGTGTTTCCGGAGGTGGCCTCTACGATTCGGTCCCCAGGGTGAAGCTCACCACGTTCCTCCGCCCTCTCCACCATGCACTTGGCGATGCGGTCCTTTACGCTTCCAGAGGGGTTGAGGTAATCCAGCAGAACATGCACCTCAGCGCAGTCCTCCGGGACGATGGCGGTGAGCTTGACGATAGGATTGTTGCCAATGGAGCTTAACAATCTTGACGATGATCGCATCTTCCCCCTTAATGACGCGTTGTGATATAACGTTCCTTCGGTCATAAGCTATTAAATTGTGTATTTTTAATATTTATATTAGATAGATAAATCGACCCCTCACTTGTTACGAGATACCCCGTTTCCACGCTTCCTAGGATTTATTTAGGGAAAGGAGCTACCGGACGAGCATGTGGAAAGTACTCGGGGTAGAGACCATACTGATCAACGCCGATGCGGTGTGGGTGGACCGCTTGATGTCGCTGTCACAGCGGAGAAAGGACGCTCCGCGCTTCCGTGACCTCCTTGGCCGGGCCGATGTCCGATATTATTTCGATACCATCCGGGAGGTCCACATGTTCCGCCTACAATTGCCGCCCGAGGTCACCCTAGAGGAATTGGAGTTCATGAAAGAGTTCATCATGAGGCTTTACAAGGCGGCCAAGGTCCCGGTCG
Organism: Methanomassiliicoccales archaeon PtaU1.Bin030; assembly: GCA_002067635.1. Classification (GTDB taxonomy): domain Archaea; phylum Thermoplasmatota; class Thermoplasmata; order Methanomassiliicoccales; family Methanomassiliicoccaceae; genus UBA6. The sequence goes on from MVRB01000232.1 coordinate 25,063, forward strand.
TCGAGTTCGATGGTCAGGCACAGCTCTCTTCGGTCGTCCTGTCCTCTGACGAGGAGGAAGACACCTACAGGATGAAGAGGGATTCTTGGTCTCGAAAGAAGGCAGAGAAAAAGTGAGCGGTCCGGCCTCAGGCCGGTATGTCCGCCCGGGCGACCAGCTCATTGAACCTGCCCTCGCCCAGAGAGGGATCGGAGTTCTGTACCCTGGTCCATTCCTGCAGCTTCTTGAGGCCTGCGCCGCTTGCCAGTATCGACCGCGCTCTTTCCACCCCATCCCCGATGGACGACGCCTTCCCCATCATGTACAATATGGGCGCGGTGTTGAGGCACACTATGTCCTGACGGGAACCGTTCTCCTCGCCGCTGAGCAGCCTCAGTATGTGTATGGCCTCCTGTTCCCTATCTCCTGTTGTCAAGAGATCCTTCTCCACACCTTGCTTGATCCCCATGTCCTGGGCGTTGATGGTGTACGTCAGCGTGGACCCGTCCTTGCAGAGCTCCATCACCTTCGTGGGTCCGAGCGTTGACATCTCGTCCATCCCCTTGCTACCAGAGGCGTTGAGGCCATGGAAGACGATGGCCTGATGGTACCCGATCTCCTTCATGGTGTCCAGGGTCGGCTTGATCATGCTCTCTGAGTACACTCCCCTGACCCCGTAGCGGGGAAGTGCGGGATTGGCCAGTGAGCCCGCGATGTTGAGTATGGTCCCGAAGCGTATCTGCGATAGGATCCTTCCCAGGGCCGTAGGGTGGACCTTGGGGGACATGCCGTTGAATATGCCTATCCCGGCCTTCTCGATGCTCTTCTTCACGATCGACACATCGCACTCCACATCCACGCCCAGTGCCTCCACTATGTCCACTGTGCCGCATCGGGAGGTTATGGCCCGGGCCCCATGCTTGGCCATGACCACGCCGTCAGCGGCGGCGATTATGGAGGCCACGGTGGAAATATTGAAGGTCTTTAGGGTGTCCATACCTGTACCGCAGTTGTCGACCAATGGTGCATTGACATTGGGGGTGACCTTGATGGTATCGATCTCATAGATGGCCTCCCAGCTTGCCGCGATCTCCTGAGGGGTGGCCCCCTTGGCGGTGATGGCCGCAAGGTACGCGCCCTGCTGCAGGTCGGGCTGCTCGTTCAACAGTATCTGCCGGAACATCTCCTTCGCTTGAGCACGGGTCAGGTCCCCGCCGCCAATGAGATGGTTCACATTTCCGCCAAATGTCCTAAGCTTCTCTTCCATAATGTCACCTTTCTAGATCGTCAATGACACACTTGAGCGCCCTGCGCTCCTCTATGGCCCTGAACGCCTCCTCGATCGAGGACAGAGGCAAACGCTGTGAGATCAGTGGTTGCAGGTCCACCTCTCCGCGGGCGATGATGCCGAAGGCCTCGGAATTGCTGGCGCTGGTGCATCCGTATGCTCCCACCAGTACAAGCTCCCGGTAGTGCAGCTGGTTGATATCAACATCTATTCGGGGATCGTTCTTGGGCAGCCCTGAGAAGGCACAGATCCGTCCTCGCGGCGCCATCATTCTCATCAGGGCGTCGTCCACCTTGACCTTGGGGGTGGCCAGGATAGCTACGTCAGCCCCTCGGCCTTCTGTCCACACGTTCACCGATGCAGACAGCTCCTCTGAAGCAGGATCCGATCCTGCGTCCGCGCCCATTCTCAGGGCCAGCTCCCTGCGTACGGGGTCAGGCTCCACGGTCAAGACCCGCGCTCCTTTCCTGCGAGCCAAAGCTGCGTGCATCAAGCCCATGGGGCCGGCGCCGAAGATCACCACGCGGTCGCCTGAGGACACTGACGCGGCTTTCTGGCCATGGACACAGCAGGCCAGCGGCTCGGTCAGCGTCGCGAGCACCGGGTCCGCATCAGAGGAAAGTACGTTGACACCCCCCCTGGCCACCGTTGGTGCGGGGACGGCCATGAGCTCGGCGAAGCCACCGTCGTGGTTGAAGCCGATGATGCCCTGATGGGCGCACATGTTGTCCAACCCCTTTAAGCACGAGGGGCATCGACCGCATGCCACGCCCGGCCAGACCTGGACCGTGTCCCCGATCGCCAGGGTCTCCGTCCCATCTACCTCTTCCACGACCCCCACCACCTCATGGCCCAGTATGCGAGGATAGGACAGGTCCCTTTGACCCACACGAGCCATCTTGATGTCGGTGGGGCATACAGCGCAGGCGGTTACTCTAAGGACCGCCCCTCCAGGAGGGCATTGAGGCTCCTTCACTTCACCCACCGACATGTTCCCTGGACTCCACAGCGTAGCCGCCCTCATGGACCTCAAAGCCTATTGGACCATACATCCAATTGACATCGTCGAGGTGGGTCGGCCTATATATGGTTTACTTGGTGTAAAAAGAAGTTGGATTATACATCCAACTATAGCTGGCTATTGGCTATTTTTCTCACTGATCCTTGACCAGCGCTCCTGTCCGGCCGATCGTGTAGCTGTTTATCACCGCGCTGCTACCGGCCCGCCCCGACGCATCTTTGACCAAGCGACGAAGCTGCCCGCAGCAGGGCACCTCCATGTGCACGATAGTGATATCCTTGATGTCGTTGGCGCTGAGGATCGCACTTAATTTCTCGACGAACTCCAGGTTATCGTCAAGCTTGGGACAGCCGATAACGGTGGTGCGCCCTTTGATGAAACTTGGGTGCATGGAAGCGAAGGCGAATGCCGTGCAGTCGCCAGCCAGCAGCAGGCGGGCGCCACGAAAGTAAGGCGCGTCGGGAGATACCAAGCTCATCTGTATGGGCCAGTTGACAAGCTCTGACCCGCCCTCCGTTTGCGTTGATGCAGCTACTTGAGGGCGCAGGAGAATCGGTACGGCCGAAGGGCAGCCGCAAGAGGTGGGTGCACGGCTCTCTTCAACATGCTTTTTTGCCGCCTCCTCGTCGAAGGGGTCAGCCTCTCTCTCCTCGATCGCCAGCGCACCCTGGGGACATTCGCCCAGGCACGCCCCGAATCCATCACAGAACATGTCCTTGACGATCCTGGCCTTTCCGTCCCTTATCTCGATCGCTCCCTCAGCGCAAGCGTCCACGCACTTACCGCACCCGTTGCATTTGCTCTCATCGATGTTGATGATCTTCCGGACCGCCATGGTATCGACGGTCGAGCGATGCGCTATCTGTACATTAAGGAATCCCCTCATCGTGGTGCAAAGCCATCCCGCACGTCACCCCATTCATCTATGGGCGGTGGGAGCATGGAAAGTAAATAGGCGCGGGTCACGTTCACCCCTTTGATGGACGCTTGGCTCTTGCTCGGGCTGGTGGCAGGTCTGCTCACGACAGTAGGGTTTGTGCCCCAGATAGTCAAGAGCTTGCGCGAGAGAAAGATGGACGAAGTATCGCTCTTGATGCCTATGATCCTCAGCGTGGGGATGTTCCTCTGGCTGATCTACGGCCTCCTGACCGATGACCTTCCGATAATCATCTGGAACGCCATCGCCCTGACCTTGAACTTGTGCCTGGTAGCCCTGAAGCTGCATTTTTGCAGAACGGAGAAGATTCCCTGACCTGAGGGACCGGTCCTCTAGGGCTGCTTAAAGAATCGTTCATGACGCATGAACCCAGCCTTCACGAACGAACTATACTGCTCTGTTAAGACATCAGCGGATCTGATGATGAGGGCAGAGAGCATGTTCATGAGGGGCAAGAGCGTGGTCATCACGGAGGCCACCACAGCATTGGGCAGAGCGACAGCAGAGGGATTGGCGAGGAGGGGAGCGTCCCTGGTCCTCGTGGGTGGGGACAGGGTGCAGCTTTCATCAGTGGCAGAGAGGGTCATAAGGGATTTCCCCGACACCATGCTCAAGACCCTGGTGGCAGACCTCTCATCGATGATGGAGGTGAGGCGTTCAGCATCGGAGATCATGTCCGAGCAGCATCGCATAGACGTCCTCATCAACAACGTGGGGACGGCGGCACAGGTAAGGGAGGTGACGGTGGATGGGTACGAACGCACCTTTGCCTTGGGCCATCTCGCCCCTTTCCTTCTGACCAACCTATTGTTAGCATCTCTGAGGTCCTCCGCTCCATCCAGGATAATCACTGTCTCCTCGAGCCCTTATCGTGCGGGCTCACTGAACCTGGACGATCCGATGCTGGAGCGAGGTTACTCCACGTCCAGAGCATGCGGTCAGACAAAGCTTGCCAACATTCTCTTCACCTGCGAGCTTGCCCAGCGTTTGCAGGGGACAGGTGTGACCGCCAACTTCGTAGGCCTCAGGTCGGGGCGAACAAGGTTCGGCATCGAGGCCAGTGGGACGACACATTTGGACATGGTGGCCGTGCGCCCCTTCGAGCTAAGCTGGATGTCGGGGTTTGGAACAACCATTTATCTTGCCGCCTCACCCGAGGCTGAGGGCTTGACCGGTCGGTGCTTTACCGGCATGAGGCCAAGAAGACCTGCCCCTGCATCTTATGACAGGGAGGCGGCCAGGATGCTGTGGGAGGTGAGCGAGAGGCTGACCGGTTTGAGAACGAGATAGCTCACAATGCTCAGCATCCCTTTATTATCTGGATATATGATTCGCATATCCGGGAGCTTGTATGAATAAGATACTGAGCGGCGTGCTGA
>MVRB01000233.1 GCA_002067635.1 Methanomassiliicoccales archaeon PtaU1.Bin030
ACACAGGTCAACGAGACCATCTCCAAGATCCTCTCGGTCCTCCTGACAGCCCGCCTGGGGGAGAGCGTGGGGGTGCACACCGACCCATACCGCATCGTCATCGAGCTTCCCCGGGACATAGACCCCAAGCTCATAATCGAAACCCTGAGGTCCATAAGATCGGAGGGGGTGGAGAGCCTGGTCCGATTGGTCCTGAAGTCCTCCTCCTACCTGAGGTTCAGGTTCGTGTTCGTGGCCAAGAAGTTCGGCGCCATAGAGCGCGATGCCGACTACCGGCAGGTGAACTTCACCAGGCTGGCCGAGGCCTACGAGGACACGGTGCTGTTCGAGGAGGCGGTGAGGAAGGTGCTGTGGGAGGACTTCGACGTGGAAGGCACCGTCAGGGCCATGCGGCGGATCGAGAGCGGGGAGATAACCTTCCGCACCATGGGGCTTACCACCATAGGTCGCGCGGGGCTGCAGCACTCCCGGGAGCTCATAATGCCCCAGCGCGCCGACCACACCATCCTCATGGCCCTCAAGAAGAGGCTGGAGGCGGAGGTCATGAGCATGTCCTGCCTCAGCTGCCATACCCAGTGGCGTATGAAGCCACAGGACGCGCCTGACCGCATATTCTGCCCCCGCTGCGGGGGACAGATGGTGGCCGCCCTCCTGCCTTACAACAAGGAGGACATCGCCCTCCTCAAAAAGGCCAAGCCCAACGAGGAGGAGACCAAGGAGATCAGGAGGATGTTCAAGAACGCCAGCCTTATCAGGGAGCATGGGAAGAGGGCCATGGTCACCCTGGCCGGAAGGGGCATAGGGCCGGACACCGCCGCCCGCGTCCTTTCATCTTTCTATGAGGACGAGGACGAGTTCCTGCGTGATATCCTAAGTGCAGAGCTCACTTACGCCAGGACCAAGCGCTTCTGGGACTGATCACGTCCTCCGGAACCGGTTCCTCACGCTCCCTACGCCAGGTATCGACGCCACCACCAGGTCGCCGTCGCGGAGCGCGCTGACCCCCTCGGGAGTACCGGTGGCGATGATGTCCCCCTCCTCAAGGGTCATGTAGCGGGAGATGTAGGAGATCAGGCGCTCCGGGGGAAACACCATGTCCGCGGTGTTCCCCCTCTGCCTTACCTCTCCGTTGACCGTAAGAACGAGCTCCAGCTGATGGACGTCCTCCACCGAGGCTAAAGGAACGGGCCGGGACATGGGGGCGAAGGTGTCCATGCTCTTGGAAAGGGTCCACGGGTTCCCGGCCCTGCGTGCCGTGTTCTGCATGTCCCTGGCCGTCACATCGTTGAACACCGCGACGTGCGAGACCCTGCCCAGCGCCTCCTCTTCGGGCACGTTCCTGGTGGTCTGGCCGATGATGAGGGCCAGCTCGACCTCGTGGTCCACCCTTCCCACGTCCCCGGCCACAATGTCCTCCCCGTCCCCTATCAGCGCGGAGGACGGCTTTAGGAAGATCATGGGCTCCTCAGGGGCCTGGGAGTTGAGCTCCTTGGCATGGACGCGGTAGTTCTGACCTATGCACACGATCTTGCCGGGCGGCATGGCTCCTCAGAGGTAGTCGCTCACCGTCTGCAGCTTGAACAGAACATGCTTACCCTTGAGGGTCTGATGCACCTTGTCAGCAAGATAGATAGCATCCTCCACCGTCGCCTTGTTTCCCCACCGGTAGATGAAATCGTAGCTTCCGGTGGTGGGCTCGAAACCCAGGCCGTGAAGGGCGTCCATGACCTCCGACGGGCGGGCGCCCTCGGTATTGAATGTTATCGTGAGATAGGTAATCATGGTTCAAGGAATAGCAGGGGTTGAATTTAAAGAATCACCCCTACGTACCAGACGTTCCGAAAGGATGGGGGTGGCGAGCAGAGTGAGGAGAAAAAGGCGGGAGCGGCGGAGGAAAAATGGATGATCGATTGAGGTTCTGATTAGGGGGGGTTCTCCGCTCCCTAGAACTAAATCATCTAAGTAGGTATATAATTAGTAAATATCTAGAAATCAGTATTGATATTGAGCTGCGGATCAGACCTGTAGGCCAGGGGGTCCATTGACAGGCGGAGGGGACGGCTCCGCCGGTCCCTTGAACCCTTTGGCCACGATATATATCTCCGAGCTGCTGGAGCGAGAGGCCTTGGGGGAGTGCAGGCGGACGGAGGAGAAGCTCTTCTTGACCTCCGACAGGAAGTCGTTCATCATGTCCCCCTCGAAAATCTTCATGACCAGGGAGCCCCCGGGCCTCAGGGTCCGGCGGGCGAACTCCAGGGCATGGGTGCACAGGTCCACCGACCGCGCATGGTCCATGGAGTAGCTGCCGCTGATGTTGGGTGACATGTCGGAGATGACGGTATCGGCCTTGCCGCCGAGCAGGGACCTGAGCTCCTCCACCGTCTCCGGCCGGGTCATGTCCCCGCGGATGGTGCTGACCCCCTCCAGGGGGGCGATGTGCTGCAGGTCCACCCCCACCACCTTCCCCTTTGGCCCCACGCGCTCCTTGGCTATCTGCAGCCAGCCTCCGGGGGCAGCGCCCAGGTCCACCACCGATCCGCCCTCCTGGAATATCCCGAAGCGCTCGTCGATCTGATGGAGCTTGAACGAGGCCCGCGAGCGGTAGTTCAGCTGCTTGGCCTTGCGGTAGTAGAAGTCCTGCCTCCTCTCCTTGAGCCAGCGCTTGCTCATGAATGAGCAATTCTCGCCTCGTCCTTAAAGATTGCCCCCCTTCCGATAAAAGGTTTCAAGTCCTGGAGCGGATACCGTATCGGTCAGAATGTCCGGCAGCAAGAAGCCCCTCACATATGCCCAGGCGGGAGTGAACATCGATGCCAAATCGCAGGCCATCGAGGCCTTGGTCAAGCAGCTGGTCTTCCGACGTTCGGGACCGGTCAGGATGATCGATCTCCCGGGGCAGTTCACCGGACTCATCGACTTCGGCGACGTGGCCCTCACACTGTGCACCGACGGCGTGGGCACCAAGCTCCTCGTCGCCAAGGCCATGGGCAAGTGGGACACCATAGGCATAGACTGCGTGGCCATGAACGTCAACGACACCATCTGCGTGGGGGCGGAGCCCATCTCCTTCGTGGACTACCTCGCCATCGACCGACCGGACCCTGAGCTCATGAGCGAGATCGGCATAGGCCTGAACCGCGGCTGCGAGCTGGCCAACTGCGATCTGGTGGGAGGGGAGGTGGCGGTGCTCCCCGAGATAATGAAGGAGCTGGACCTCTCTGGCTGCTGCCTGGGCATGGTGCGGAAGGACCGCATCATCGACGGCTCCAAGGTAGCCCCCGGCGACGTGGTCATAGGGCTGCCGTCATCGGGCGTGCACTCCAACGGCCTAACCCTTGCCAGGAAGGTCCTGGAGTCCAACGGGATCGGCCTGGACCAGAGGTTCCCTCAGCTGCGGCAGAGCATCGGCCTGGAGCTCCTGACACCCACCGAGATCTACGTCCGCAAGGTGCTGGAGATCGTGGACAAGTGCACTGTGCACGGGATGATCGACATAACGGGCGGCGGCCTGCGCAACTTCCTGCGAATGCGCAAGGGCATAGGCATCGTGATCGAGGACCCCATGCCGGTGAACCCCATCTTCCAGGTGCTGGCGGAGATCGGTTCACTTGAGCTGTCGGAGCAGTACCAGACCTTCAACATGGGCATGGGCTTCGCCCTGGTGTGCCCTCCCGATGAGGTGGGGGCGGTGCTCTCAGTGTATGGGGAAGGCGCCCGCGCGGTGGGCACGGTGATCCCCGGGGAGGGAGTGACCGTCCCGTCGCTCGACATTCGTTACGACAAGTACTGAGCGCTCCCACGGCCGGTCGACCGTCAACGCCTGCCAGCCAGGGACCACATCTCCGTTCCACGCTCACGGAAATGGACCACCTTGCCCTCTTCCAGCAGCTCCTCCAGGACCTTCTGCAGGTGCACGTCCTCTATGTTGGTCAGGGATGAGAGCTCGGGATATGAGAGGTTCATCTCCCCCAGCTCCCGGATGACCCTCTTCTTGTAGTCGGCCTTCAGGATCTCCGGTATCTCCTTCTTTGGCTTCCTCTTCCTGGTAAGCAGGAGGACCCCGGCTATTATGGCAACGATGATGGCGATGAGGGATGGCCACTCCACCGTGGTGCCGGTCACGAAGCTCTGGGTCTCGCCGCCTACGGTCACCTCGTGCGTTCCGTCACCCAGGTTGGTGGCCCGGAAGGTGATGTTCTTGCTCTCCCCCGGCTCCAGGGCGACCCTCTCGGAGGCCACCTGCTCCCCGTCCAGGATCATGGTGAGGTCGTAGCTACCGGAGCTGTTCCCCTCGTTCACGATGGTTATGCTCACGGTAATGGACCCACCGCGGTTGGTCATAAGGACCAGGGGCCACCACATCTCGTTGACCTCCATCTTGACCTGGAAGTCCTGTACGGCCAGGCGAGCCAGCGTGCTGCCCGAGGCCGCGAACACCGCCAGGGCCCCTGTGTTGCCGATGTAGCTCCTGACCTCCCAGGTCACGGTGGTCTCCGATATCGGCGATAGACGGCCCCAGGACCCTGAATCCAGCTGGTACAGCCCCATGACCGTGGAGCCTCGGGGCAGCGCGGATGCGTCCAGCCCCACCACGATCTCCGACATGGGGGAGATGTTCGCCCTCACCAGCGTACCGTTCCGTAGGTATCCGCTGAGGTTGTAGACCGCCACCGTTTCCGCACCTGGGGGGCCGCTGGGCAAAGACGAGGCGTTGGCCGTGTTCAGCGAGATGCGGCTGGGCACCATGCCGTCGGCAGTGGTGATGGAGGTCCCCTCCGGAAGGTGGAGGCTGAAGCGGCCCGTTCTGTCTGTGGCGATAACCGTCTCCAGGGTCTTCCCGTTGATATCGGTGCCGACCACGGTCTCCTTCCCCAGGATGTCAACGATCACGAAGTTGTACGTGCTCCCGCCCACCGGAATGTCTACCAGCAGGTAATTGATGTTGAAGCTGAGCCCGTCGCCCTGGGCATCGTTCTGGGGGGCCCCGGTGTCCACGAACTCCCAGGACCAGATGGCGGTCACCGACTCCCCTGCGGACAGGGGACCGATCAAAAGCTGGTTCTCATCGGTGGGGTGGTCCGGGAGGTCCCCCAGCAAGGAGGGTAAGGAGAGGGATGTGTGGAGGCCGTTGGCTGAGAGGTGGAATCGCAGGTACTTGCTGAGGGCCGCCCCGTCACCACGGAGATCGGTCTCCTGGACATTGCTTATCCATATCATCAGGTTGGCGGTCATGGATCCGGCGTTGCGGATCTCGATGGTGGTTGTCCCGGTGTCCCCGGGCATCATGGAGCCGGCGCTCCAGGCGACGCTCCCCTGGCCTCCCAGGACCAGGTCCACGGCCCCGCTGGCAGCGTCCACCCCTGGCAAAGGTAGGGAGGCCAGTAGCAGCAGTAGGGCTAGACCGGCGGCGGCCTTACAGAGGCGGCGTCCCCCCCTCATACGGGACGGTAGTATATCCTCACCTCTTCCAACACCGGGGTCACGCCCGGTGAGTCGCTCGTCAAGATCGCCCGCCACTGCACGTACCGCCCCTCAAGGCCCTCGAGGGATGCGTTGGTGCCGCTGCCCAGAACCTGCCATCCTGCATCCGGCTCTCCGGACGAAAGGCTGTCGGACGCCCTTATCTCCAGGCTCACAGTGGTTAGGGACGGAAGGGTACGGTCCCAGAAGGCGTGATCGAACTTCGCCCCATCCGTTCCCGCATCATGGACCGCTGAGGTGTAGGTGCCCGTTCCCGTGGAGGCGAGGATGATGCTCCCTGGTAATGTCGCCAGGTCCACATTGACGCCCGTGCCGGCCGCAAAGTCCAGCTGTGCGGTCTGCCTCCAGCAAGAGGGGGTCCAGGCGGCGAAGTTGTTCCCCGCGGAGACCTCTGTGTCCACGGCGGTGCACAGGACCTCGCCCACACCCATGGAGAGAGCCAGCACGGCAACGAGCAGGGGTGCCCAGCACCTGCGGGGCATCACTCGCCTCCCTCCCTTGGGCCCTGGGCGCCACCCTTCACGATGGCCTCCTTGGCCTCGCCGAAGACCAACATGGCTCCCAGGAGGATGATGAAAGCCCAGCCAAGGGGCCCCTGCAGGAAGCTGACCACATGACCCAGATAGGGTACGGTGAACGCTACCTTCCCCTCCACGTCCCCGAAGGCCACGGCATACGGGTCCGCTTCCTCGTTGGCGTCGCCCTTGGTGACGATGGTGGAGTTGGGTCCATCGATCGCCATTATGCGGTGGCAAACATGGGACCCATCCGAGGTCCGGAAGCAGGCTACATCTCCCAACGCTAGGTCCTCCGGCCGCTCCGGGGAGGTCACGGCCAGATCCCCCACGTTCATGGCGGGGGACATGCTTCCGGACCGCACCACGTCCAATCTCCATCCGAAGGCCGGTGCCAGTGCGCCGGCCAGCGCCAATGCTAGGAACGCTGCTACCGCGACGGACCCTATATGACGTGGCCTGACCCTCACACCAACCCTCCACGGCCTCGCTCGTCCAGTCCTAGGTCTGGGTCAGGGTGTACTCGATGCTGAAGGTGCAGATGTCACCCTGTATCTCGTTCCCCACGGAGGTGGGGATCAGGTACTTGATGGACACTTTGGAGGTGGCCCCTCCTGCGAGCGGGCCCAGGTTCCAGCTGGTGGTGGCGGAGTTGACCGTGCCGCTGTAGGCGGTGGTCTCCGTCCCGTCGACGAGCCCATTGCTGTTGCTGTCCACCCATACTGTGATCATCATGTTAGCTCCGAGCTCACCGGCATCGGTGCCCAGCAGCGCCTCCGGCTCCGATGTGGAACCAGGTCCGTTGTTTATATTCGTTAGGCGCCCGCTCAGTGTACCGGGGGAGTTGCCAGCATTGGTCAGCAGCATGGTCTTGAACCCCGTGGAACCGGGGACCAGGTTCTCGGCTGTGAACTCGGTGGAGGCCCAGGGGTTCTGGGCATCCACGGTCAGATCGATGGTCCCGGCAGTGAACGAGTTGCCGCTGCTGGTCTCGGTATCGTTGAAATACGCGTACAAGGCCCCGCTGCTCATCACAGCGACCATTGACAGCGCAAGAAACGCGATGATAGCTCTTCTCTTGATCATGTACCCATCTCTCATCAGGTTGCCGAGGATGGACCTGCTCGGTTCCCGGGACCCGTTGGACGAGGTTACGATATAACAGTTAGTATCTTGTTCGCCATCTTGGTAATCAGCAGTGGAAATCGGACATGAGCGTGGATGGCCAGCATCCTTAAGAAAGGTAGCCACTGCCTAAAAAGAGAGACGATGGGCTATCGCCCCCACCACCGCGCCCATGGCGGTGCAGGTCTCCAGTGAGAAGCCGCCGGGGGTGATGTCCATGTGTTTTCGGGCCATCTCGAACACCTCACGGGGAGCCCCTTTGGGTCCCAGCCCGAAGACCACCATTACGCTCCTCCCCTGCTTCAGGAGGGCGATGACATCGTCCACGCTCACTCTCTTCCCCTCGTCCGGCTTACGCGTGGTCAGCACAGCCTCTCCTAGCTGCGGGGGGAAGCCCCGGTTAGGGTAGGGGAAGGTCTGGAACCGACCCTTGGAGGTGAGCTCCCTGAGGAACTGGCCGTTCTCGCCTATGGAGGTGGTGGTGGCGACCCAGTCCGCGATCTCCTGCGGGGTTCCCAGTTCCTGGGGGAAGGGGAACCCGAAGGTCACGAGGTTGAAGTCGAAGGCCAGGGCCAGAGGTCCCGCCCGTGCCAAGGCCCGGCGGTGGGCCTCACGGAAGTTGCGGGGATCGTAGGAGTTATAGAGTGCGATGGTGGGGCGGCCCAGGCGCGGCATGGTACTCAATGGCCGCGATTGCCTGTGACCTCATAAAAGGTGCGCCGCTGAAAAAGGGATGAGGGTTTGGGCCTTCTCAGGCAAGGTCCGAGCTGGTGTCCAGCATCTTCGCCCACTCATATTTCCGCCGCTTCTTGAGGTCCGTGTTATGATAGACGTAGCTGAATATGAGGGGCACGACCGTGGTGGCCTCGGCGTATACCATCTGTTCGTAGGTGGTCTCCACCTTCCCCCAGGAGCTGGCCTCCTTGAGCGTGGAACTGGAGCAGGCGCCATCGCG